>JAFZLP010000094.1 GCA_017551405.1 Bacteroidales bacterium | reverse complement strand
GGGAACACGCTGAACTTGCGGCCGTTCATGCCGGTGCCGACTGTGGTGGAAACCTGCTTGCCGCAGATGACGTCAAGGGCGAAGTAGTCGCTTCCCAGCACGTCGGCCTGGCTGTGGAGGGAGGCGGCGCTGCACGAGGCGAAGGAATAGCCCAGGTCGAGGAGCGCCTTGCCGTGGACGTAGGGATAGTCGAAGCTGTTGCCGGCGTAGCTGAGTCCGGCGCTGCCGTAGTCGCAGGCGCCGAAGCCCGGGGAGTCGTTGGTGACGTACTCCTTGTAGCGGCGGTATTCGTACATCTCGCCGATGAAGGAGATCTCCTTTTTGTAAGGCACGCCGCCGTCGAGGGCGTCGTCGAATCCGGCATAGCCGGGAGTGTCGAAGGACGAGGGCGCGCTGACGCGGGTGAAGTTATTGACTATAAGTACGTTGCGGGTGGAGCTGGGAGCCCTTCCGACGCTCAGGATCTCTGACGGGAAGCTGTATCCGCCCTCGTTGAAGGCGACCACCTTGTAGGAGTAGACGTGTCCGGGGGCGATGGGCAGCTCCACGCGGTTTTCGGTGACGGCTTTGCCGTCGTCCCAGCCCATTCCGTCTACCCTTGTGTAGACCACGTAGCCTGAGGGAGTGGCGGTGGGTTCCTTGGGATCCCTTACTCCGGCCCAGGAAAGCATGACCTTGTCGTCGGCAGTGAACAGGGCGGAAAAGTTCTTCACGGGCAGGGGCTGGACCTCGTAGGACGTGCCGTAATAGCTGCTGAGGAACTTGAGCATGCCTTTGTAGACGGCGCGGCTCACGTCGAAGCGGAACTGCGGGTCGAGCCCGTAGCGCATGTCGGCGAAGTTCTGGTGGCTGAGCAGCTCCAGGATGATGCCGGGGACGTCGGTGGTGCGGCACTCCGAGTAGGAGCGGTCCCAGAGCTGGCGGCGCCGCCAGAGGGTGTCGTAATCGGCCCTGAGGTCGTTCACAAGCTGGGTCTGGATGCAGTCCCCGAGGAACCTGCAGGCCATCCTGTCGTGGTTGTTGGTGAAGGTGCGGGAGTTTTCTGCACTGAGCGTGTAGATGGCCAGGGTGCCCACGATGCTGTCGTTGGGGGTGACTCCGGCGTCGGTGTGGAAGGCGAGGGAGAGGTCCACCGGGATGCCTTTTTCGCCCTTCATCCACTGCACCCACGCGCCGCGGCCGGCGTAGTCGCGGGTGTAGTCGCCGTCCCATTTCTCCCAGAGCGAGGCGGGCGCTCCGGCCCACTGCATCCAGTAGAGGGCGCCTTCGGTGTGGGAGGGCATTCCGGAAGATACCGGTTCCGACCCGCAGGCCACCTTGCCTATGCCGCCGCCGAAACGGACGGCGTCTGCGGTGACGATCCTGCCGCCCTCGTACCCCTTCGGGGTGCTGTTGTCGAGGGTGACGCTGCCGGAGGAGCCGGCGTCGAATTCAAAGGTGCCCAGGTATATCCAGGTGCCGCCGCCCTTGGTCTGGTCTACCCTGAAATGGGTGTCGCCGCCGAGGTGGTGGACGGTGTAATGCGCTGCGCGGGTGCTGCCGGGCACGGTCTTATATGAAACGTACACGGCGTACTCGCCGCGCTCCTTGAACACCGGCGTCCAGCGGGCCACGGCGCTGCCGTTTCCGCAGGGAGTCTGCCTGGCGGTGCCTTCGGTGAAAGGGTTGTCTTCCTGGAGATAGATCTGCTTGGTGTCGGCGAAGCCCTCTCCGGCGCTGGTCCAGCTACCTTTTTCGGAGTAATTGCCGTGGGTGCGGGCGGGCAGGGGCTGTTCGAAGGCGTCGGCCCAGATGCTCTTGCCATAGGAGCCGGGGCGCAGGTAGTGCGGGTCGTTGTCGCACACCACCTCGAGTGTCTGGGTGTCCCTTTCGCGCGGGCAGATGATGTAGGCTCCGGCGTTCTCCAGCATGGGCATCAGGTAGGGCAGCACGAAACTCTGGGTGAACACGTCTTCGTAGGTGCGGAAGATGGGCGTGCGCTGCCAGCTCCAGAGGCCCGGGCCGCGGTCGTAATACAGGCCGTGGCTGTGCCAGAGGGCTATGTTGCGGCCGTTCATGCCTTTCTTGAACTTTCTGGCGTCGAGGTTCTCCACAAAGGGTTTCTGGGTGACGTGCTCCCTGAAGGAGAACTGGTATTCGAGCGGCTGGCCTTTGCTTTTGCTGGGATCGGGGGTGATCAGGTCCTCGATGGGAACGTTCCTGCAGTAGATGCTTCCCGGCCTGTAGCTCTCGGCTTCGCGGGGCCAGAACTCGCGTATCCGCTGCATGAGCCAGTTGTAGTCGTCGCGGTGCCAGGGGAAGTCGGCGAAGTTGCGCTCGAAGTAGATGTCCACTTCATTGTCGCGCTTCATGGCGCGCCATACCGACATGTCGGACTTGACGTTGAAGCGCTGGCGCGCCTCGGCGGTAAGGGTGTCGGCGAATTCCTTGAATGCCCTGGTCATTTCGCCCTGGGCGAGGGCCGAGGGGGCTGCAAGCAGCAGGATGGCAAGTACCTGGAGGAGTCTTTTCATGGTCAGTTCCTGTTCCTGGTGTGGCAGATGTCTATGATGAATACCAGCAGCGTGCTGATGCCAATGGCCAGCAGGTCGACCTTGAAGTCGGCCAGGTCGCGGCTGCGGTAGGGCAGAAGCCCCTGGATGTATTCGGTGAGGAGCGCTACGGCGGCGCCGCACAGGAAGTTCATGACGGCGAACAGCACGCATCTCCACGGCTTGTCGGTGACGTGGTCGTAGGCCAGGAAGGCCAGGATCGGGAAGGGCAGGAACATCAGGAAATGGGCCAGTTTGTCTGCCGGGATACCGAAGATAACACGCTGGATTTCAGGCATTTTGTCTACCTTCATGAAGCACAGGAAGGCGATTGCCGCCAGATAGAGGAAGAAGAGTATTCTTGACAGTATGGTCTTGGTGCTTGTCATAGGACTTGCATTTCGTAAAGTTTCTTGTATTGTCCGCCGAGGGCGAGGAGTTCTTCATGCGAGCCCCTTTCCACAATGGCGCCGTCTTCCACCACGATTATTTCGTCTGCGTCCCTGACGGTGCTGAGCCGGTGGGCGATGACTATGGTGGTGCGCTGCGACATTATCCTGTCGAGCGCATCCTGGACCAGGCGTTCGCTGCGGGTGTCGAGGGCCGCGGTGGCTTCGTCCAGAATAAGGATGGGAGGATTGCCCAGGATGGCCCTGGCTATGCCCAGACGCTGCCTCTGGCCGCCCGAGAGCTTGACTCCGCGGTCGCCGATGTTGGTGAGGTAGCCGTCTTCCTTTTCCATTATGAACTCGTGGGCGTTGGCTGTCTTTGCCGCTGCGATGACCTCCTCCATGGTGGTGTCTTCCTTGCCGAAGGCGATGTTGCCGAAGATGGTGTCGTTGAAGAGCACCGGATCCTGGCCCACGATGCCCATCAGGGAACGCAGGGAGTGGACGGTGAGCTTGCGTATGTCGGTGCCGTCGATGCAGATTGAGCCCTTGCAGACGTCGTAGAAGCGGGGGAGAAGGTCCGCTATGGTGGACTTGCCGCCTCCGGATGTGCCCACGATGGCGATCTTGCGGCCTTTGCCTATGCGCAGGTTTATGTCGTGGAGAATCTCACGGCCGTCTTCGTACGAGAACGAGACGCCCCTGTATTCGATTTCATTGGTGAAGTCTTTGATATCCACGGCGTCTGGGGCCTCCTGCAGGGGGTTGCCGGCATTCAGGATGCGGTCGATGCGCTCCATGCTGGCCATGCCCTTGGGGATGTTGTAGGCGGCCTTGGCGAGGTCTTTTATAGGCTGGATGACGCTGTAGAGGATCACCATGTAGAAGATGAAGGTGGGAGCGTCTATGAAGGAACGGCCCGAAATGACCAGCGCCCCGCCGAAGCAGAGGACTATGCAGATCATGACGGTGCCGAGCAGTTCGCTCACGGGATGGGCCGATGCCTGGCGGGTGAGGACCCTGGAGGTCTTGCGGCGCATGTCGCCGGTGACGCCCGCGAAACGGGCGCTCATCTTCTTTTCGGCCAGGAAGGCCTTTATGACGCGCAGGCCGCCGAGAGTCTCGTCCACCTGGCTCATGGTGTCGCTCCAGAGGCTCTGCGCCTCGGTGGACTGCTTCTTGAGGTTGCGGCCTATGGCGCCCATGAGCCACATCATGAGGGGCGCGAAGATCAGCACGAACAGCGTGAGCTGCCAGGAAATGAAGAAGAGCGTACCCACGTAGAAGACTATGAGCACCGGGTTCTTCACGAGCATGTCGATGCTGCCGGTGACGGAGGTCTCAACTTCCTGCACGTCGCCGCTCATGCGGGCGATGATGTCGCCCTTGCGCTCGCGGGTGAAGAATCCCAGCGGGAGGCGCAGGATCTTGTCGTAGAGGTCCCTGCGGAGGTCCCTGGCCAGCCCGGTGCGGATGGGAACCATCACCGCCGAGGCGCCGAAGTAGCAGGCAGTCTTGAGTATGGTCATGCCTATCATGAACAGCGCCAGGAAGATGAGCACGGTGACCGCCCCGTGCTGGCCGATTAGGCCGTTCACGTACCAGTAGGCATTGTTGACGGCCTTTTCGCGTAGGCTGACGGAGGCGGTGTCCCAGGGAATGAAGCTGTAGACCTTGTCGCTGAGCCCGAACAGGATGTTCAGGATGGGGATGATGAGGCTGAAGGAGAAGATGTTGAAGACGGCCGAGAGGATGTTCAGGGCCAGTGAACCCGCAATATATCCGTTGTATGGGCGCACGTAGCGCCTGAGCAGGTTCATGAACTCCTTCATAAGTTACAAATATAGTAAAATTCGCTCAAATGAAGAAGCGCTAAAGCTCATAGAAAACGCTTGTCGAAGTGCGGGGGAGTGCCGCCAGTCGGACGCCGGTGCCGGCAAGCGCCGCGCCCACCGCTTCAAGGGCGGCTTCGGGGGTGTTGTTCTGGGCGGAAAGGTGGCAGAGGAACACGTTCCTGAGGCCTTCGTGCATGAATGCCTTGACGGCGGCGGCGCACTCGTCGTTGGACAGGTGTCCGTGGCCCCCGCAGATGCGGTCCTGGAGATCTTTGGGATATGGGCCGTGGCGGAGCATGTAAAGGTCGTAATTGGCCTCTATGACCACGGTGTCGGCCTTGCGGGCGAAAGCCATGGCCTCTTCGGTCATGGCGCCGGTGTCGGTCATTATTACGAAGCGGTGGCCTTTGATTTCGATGTTGAAGCCCACGGTCTGGGTGGCGTCGTGGGGCACGACGAAGGGCTGGGCGGAAAGCACGCCGGGGATGATCTCGGCCGGGCCCTCGTCGGGAAAGACCTTTACCACCGGGGCCAGGTGCTCGCCCGTCATCCAGCCCACTGCAGGGGCTTTGCGGAGCTCCTGCGTCATCCAGACGGGCTTGCCCAGCTTCTTGCAGTAGGAGCCGAGGGAGCGGATGTGGTCGAAATGGTCGTGGGTTACGAGCACGGCGGCGATGTCGTCGAAGGAGAGGCCCAGCCTGACCAGATTGGCCTTGAGGGTGCGGATGCCAATACCGGCGTCTATGAGTATGCCCCCGCGGGGGGTGCCGAGATAGTAGCAGTTGCCTGAACTGCCGCTACAGAACGACTGGAACCAAACACCGCTATTGCTGGACATCGTCTTCGCAGTATTTGGAGATTACACTGTAGGCGTCGGCTACCCCAAGCTCGCCGGCACGGGAGAGGTCAATGCAACCTTTCTCCTTGTCTTTCAGGTAGATGAGCACCAGGCCGCGGTTGTAGTAGGCATCTCCCATGTGCGGGTAGATGCGGATGGCGCTGTCGTAGTTCTCGATGGCCTCGACCATCTGGCCGGACAGGCAGCGGAGGTTGCCCAGGTTGAAATACAGGTAGGGGATATCCGGGAGGATGGCTATTGCGTCCTGCATGTCCGCGATGGCCTCGGAGTAGTCGTAACTGCGGTCGACGCGGTCGCTTACCCTCGCCCTGGTGGCGCCCTGGTCGTCCATGGTGAGCGTCTGGACGTTGCTTTCGATGCTGGCGATGAAGTCTATCATCTCGGCCCTGAGCACGCCCCTGTTCATGAGGTAGAAGGCCTTGTAGAAGCGCTCGTAGCCGGCCCTGGAGCTCTCGTTGGAAGCCTGGTTGACGGCGTCGTCGAACTTCTGCAGGGCGCTGCTGTACTGCTTGTTCTGCACGTCGTAGACGCCCTTGAGGAAGGAGATTTCGGAGGGGCTGAGGCCGGTCCTGCCGGCGCCGGAGGAGCTGTCTCCGGCAAGGATGCTGCCTAGGCTCCTGGTGGTGAGCATGAGGTTCTTCAGCGTGTCGGAATTGGAGATCACGACGGGCACCGGAACGGCCCTGCCGAAGCGGTCTATGAGCGGATTGTCGAACCTGCGGCTGAGGGCGGTGCCGGCGTTCTCCTGCTCCTGGGCCAGGCGGAACTTGTAGAGGGGCTTCAGGCGGATGTCGACGTCCCTGTGCTGGAGCAGCTCGTTGTCGAAGTCCTTGCGGGCGAAATCGGCGTCGAGGGCCAGCAGGGCGGAGTATTTCCGGGTGGTGTCGGCGAAGGAGGCCTCGCCGCTGGCGTTCTTGATGCGGTATTCGGCCACCTTCTTGCGGGCGGTTTCGTAGTCGGCCTTGGAGGCGCGGGTGAGCCCCAGCATGTTCTCGACGTAGGCCCTGTTCATGTAGGCCTTGGCGAAGTCGGGATAGAGCTCGATGGCCTTGTTGTAGTCGGCCAGGGCGTCCTGCCAGCGGTTCATCTCTATGAAATAGGAGGCCCGGTTGAAATAGGCCAGGACGTTGCCCGGGTTGATGTTGATGACTCGGTCCATGTCGTACAGGGCCGACTCGTAGTCCCCGACCTGGGCGCTGATGAGGCTCCGGTTGTAGAGGGTGAGGGCGTTCCCGGGCTCGTCCCTGAGGACCCGGTCGAGGTCGGCCATGGCGGCGTTGTAGTCTTTGGTGTCGTAGTAGAGCAGGGCCCTGTTGAAGTAGGCCAGGGTGTTGGTGCTGTCCAGCCCTATGGACCGGTTCATGTCGGCGAGGGCGTCCTCATATTTGCCCTGGGCGGCGTAGAGCCGGCTGCGGCGCATGTAGCCTTCGGGCTCGAAGCGGTCGAGGGAAATGGCCTTGTTGTAGTCTTCCAGGGCCTTGGTGGTATCGCCCAGGAACAGCTGCGAGGCGCCGCGGTTAAGGTAGGCGCCGGGGTCTTTGGGCTCCTTGCGGATGTAGTAGTCGAAGTCTTTCACCGCGCCGTCGAAGCGCCTGGCGAGGAAGTAGGTGACTCCGCGGCTGTAGTACAGGCCGCTGAAACCGGGACGGAGCTTTATGGCAGTCTCGAGGTCTTCCAGGGCCTCGTCGTACTGGCCCTGGCGGCTCTTGGTGATGGCCCTGTAGTGGTAGCCGTTGGTGAAGACGGGGTTGATGCGCACGGACCTGTCAAAGTCCTGCTGGGAGCCGCGGATGTCGCCGAGGTTGTATTTGGCTATGCCGCGGAAGAAGAAGTTCCAATAGTCGGTGGTGTCGAGGCTGGCTAGGATGTTGAAATTCTCGATTGCGAGGGCGTACTTGCCGTCCTGCAGGGCGGTGCGGCCCCTGATGTAGAAGACGTCGCGGTCGTACTGGGCCCGCATGCTGACGCACAGGCTCAGGAAAAATAGTATTGCCGCAAGTGTTTTTTTCACTAAATTTGCCTTC
>JAFZLP010000009.1 GCA_017551405.1 Bacteroidales bacterium | reverse complement strand
GGGGCTCCTTTCGGAGAGCCAGGCGGTATCCTCTATCCTGTCGGCTGGGAAAGGCTGCTCCACCATCTTCACGCCCTGTTCCTTGAGCCAGTAGATTTCGGAAAGCGCCTCCATCCTGTCGGCCCATCCCTGGTTGGCATCAACTATAATAGGAAGGTCGGTGACGCTGCGGACGGCGCTGATCCTCGACTTGTCGTTCGGGGTTCCAACCTTGACTTTCAGCAGTTTGAACCTGTCGGCAGCCTCGATGGTCTTTGCGCTCATGACCTCGGGGGTGTCGATGCCTATGGTGTAGCTGGTGACCGGAGTCTTGTCGGGGTCCTGCCCCCAGATGCGCCACAGCGGCTGGCAGAGGAGCTTCCCGAAGAGATCGTGGAGCGCCATGTCAACCGCCGCCTTGCCGGGGGCGTCCCCCTTGGAAAGGGAGTCTACGTAATCCATGATTTCCTCGATGCGGAAGGGATCCGTGAACTGTCCGAGCTTCACCTTCGCGAGGAACGCGCAGATGCTCTCGGTGGTATGGCCCAGATACGGGGGCATGCTGGCTTCGCCGTAGCCGGTGAAGCCGTCGTATTCTATCCTGACCTGGACGTCTGGAGTGGTGGTGCGGGTATTGCTTGAGACCCCGAAAGGATGACTGAGCTGCAGCTCGTACGGCTCCCAGCTGAGTTTCATCCTGGAGCCGGTAGCGGGCTGGTAAGCCCTGGGCATACGCCCTTCGCGCGCCTCGAGGATGCTGTCGGCCCTCGCGAGCGAATCGGCATCTCCGCCGCGTCCGCCCCTGTGGCCTTTCACTCCGCAGGCAGCGGCTGCCGCACCCGCGGCTACTGCGGCCGCACCTTTCAGGAAATCTCTCCGTTTCATACGTTAATTTTGGAACCATGGTGCCAGCGGCCGTATACCTCGCTGACGTTGCCGGCGGTGGTGAAGTTGTCTATGTTGTTCTTCTTCAGGAAATCCATGAGCGCGGCGAACTCGTCCTTGGTGAGGAGGGCCTCAACCTCGATCTGCTGCTTGCCGGAATAACCGCCCGTAACGGGATAGAGGCTGCAGCCGCGGTGCAGGGTTCCGACGATGAACTCGCGTATCTGCTCGTGCTCGTCCGCAATGACGCAGACGCGCTTCTTGCGGTTGAGACTGGCCATGAAGTAGTCCACGACAAGGCCGTTGATCCAGGTGCCGATGAGGCCGATTATGACCATGTGGAACGGATTGATCAGGAAGGCCGTGCAGCAGATCAGGCCGCCTCCTATGGTGACGCTCAGCCCGAGGTCGAGATGCGTGTATTTGTTGATGATCTTGGCTATGATGTCAAGGCCGCCGGTGGAAGCATTGATATTGAAGAGGATGGCCTGGGAGATGCTGAGCATCAGCACGAAGCAGATAAGGTCCAGCCAGGGGTCGCCCATCACGGAAGTGCTGTTGAGGGTGTTGATGGGCATTGCGCTGGCCATGCGGAGTTCCGCAAGTTTGCTGGCCGGCATGATCTTCTCCCATACCTCCATGAGCGGGCCGAGAATCAGGGCGGTATACACCGTCTTGGCGCCGAACTCCTTGCCTATGAGCACCCATGCGAGCAGAAGCAGGATGGCGTTGATGATGAAGATCATCAGCGACACCTTGATGGGGATGAACTGGGAAAGGACGATGGACAGACCGGAAATGGTTCCGATGATCAGTTTGCTGGGAACCAGGAAATAATAAACCGCCGCCGCTCCGAAGAACATGCCGACGGTCATGATGATGAAATCTTTCCAGAACTTCCAGGTACCCAGGTAGTTCAGGACTTCTTTAGCAATGCTTGCCATAATCTGATTAGGTGGTCGTTATTTGTCCCTGACGCAGCGTATGGGCGCTGCAAGGTTCTTCTTGTCGAAGGACGCCGCGAAGAGGATATTCTTGTCGACGTAGATGTAGCGGGCGACTCCGGTGGCGTCGTCGACCGAATCGGAGGTCCAGAAGAGGGAATAGTCGCCGAGCCCCGTGAAGTTGGAACCGTTATCGAGGTACTCGAGGTATCCGACCGGGATGGCGGTGAAAAGGGTGCTGTTGGACTTGGGTACGTCGGGCCAGTACTCCCACATGGCCTTGCCGTTGAAAGCGACGTCTCCCATCAGGTTTCCGGCGACTCCGGCTATGTCGGAATAGCGCGTGGCCCCGGCTGCTCCCGCAGCGGCTGCGAGGGCGAGGAAATCGTCTTCCGAAGGCAGCCTCCATCCTTCCGGGCAGGCCTCCATGGCCTCGTTCCAGTTGTAGAAGCGGCCGTAGATGTAATTCATGGCGGGCTCTTCCATGTAGGGTTTGCCGGCCCCGGCCCAGGCGAGGTTCTGGAGCATCCATTCGGAATCCCCTATCGCGGCGGTGTAATACCGCTGGCCGTCACGGGTGTCCGTGAAGGTGCTCATGGACTGGTTGAACGGGTGACCGGTGAGCGAGCCCCCCTCCAGCGACGGGTTAACGACGGTGAAGGAAACCGATGTAGAAGAAGAATAATAATCTGTAGCCCAGCCGGTTACCATAAGGGTAAGGGTGGCGAGGGTGTCTTTGGAAATGGTGAAGTCGAATTCGGGCTTGACCGATGCGGGATCGGTTTCGAAGCGCAGGGTGTCCGTCACTTTCGTGAAAGGATCGTACCAGCGGTATCCCAGAAGGGAATCGGCCTGGTTGTCAGCCCTGTAAAG
>JAFZLP010000093.1 GCA_017551405.1 Bacteroidales bacterium | reverse complement strand
TGGCGAAGTTGAGGACAGCCGGGACAATGGTGTCGCCCGCGCCGACGCAGGCGCCGTAGCCGACTATGGAAACGCCGTAGAACAGTTCGGCGAAGGCCTCTATCCTCAGGCACTTCACTCCCAGCGCTATCACGTCGGGGTCGGTGGTGAAGATGCGCATCATCTGCGGGGCGAAGATGAACATCAGTACGGCGAGGAAACTCATCATGCCTGCGGCGATGCCTATGTTGATCCAGGCGAAGCGTTTCGCCAGTTCCTTGCGCTTTGCGCCCAGGCTCTGCCCCACAAGCGGGGTCACGGCGTCTTCCATGCCGTATCCCGGCATGTAGCAGAGGCTTTCGGCGATTATGGCGAAGGAGTTGGCCGCGATGGCTATGGTGCCCAGCGGCGCCACTATCATGGTGCCCATCACGTATGCCCCGCGCATCACCAGATTCTGGATCCACAGCGGTCCGCTGATGCCCATGGCTTTCCTGAAGGTCTGCCTGTCCGGTATCCAGTCCCCGTGACGGTCGTTCTTTATGTTCAGCTCCGCGGATCTGGTGAACAGGTACCACAGGGTGATGATCATGGTTATGAATTCGGACACTCCCGTTCCGAGCGCGGCGCCGGTCACGCCCATGTCCAGCACGTAGATGAACAGGTAGTTGAACACGACGTCCATCGCGCACATAGCCGTGTAGATTATGGCCGGAACCTTGGTGTTGCCGCTGGCCGCCAGGAAGGTGGATGCCGTCCATCCAACCTGCATGAAGGGGATGCACAGGGAGTAGACAAGCAGGTATGAAGCGGAATCCCCGACAATCTCGGGCTTGCCTCCGAGCCAGACCGGCAGCGGATTGCTGAGGGCCAGTCCGGCGAGTCCGAGCAGCAGCGAGAAGAGCAGCACGCTCACGAGCCCCTTGCGCATCACGTTGCGGGCCCTGTGGAAATCCTTCGCTCCGATGAGCTGGGCCACCTGCACGGAAAAACCGGAGGTGGCGGCCATGCACATGCCCCCGAACAGCCATGTGGTGGTGCTGACAAGACCTATGGAAGCGGCCTGAGCGGCACCCAGATGCCCCACCATGGCGGCATCGATATACTGCATGAGGATATTCGAGAGCTGCGCGAGTATGGCCGGGACGCCGAGTGCAAGGGAGAGCCGCAGCTGCTCTTTCCCTGTCATGGGGAAGCCGCTGCGGATTTTGTCGAGAAGGAAATCCTTTGTGCCGGCCATCTAGTCCTGCCTAATATGAACGTCCGTTTGCGGGAACGGTATGCTTATACCGTTGGCATTGAGGGTGTTGTAGATTATTTCGTTCTGTCTGCCGATGAGGGCGAACTTCTCTTCCACCAGGACGAACTGCTTGATTTTCAAGTTGATGCTGCTTTCAGCCATCTGGTCGAGAACTATCTGGATGCCGTATTTGGGCTCTATCAGCTCGCGGCCGAAGCGGTCTTTTTCCCTGGTCTGCTGGAGGGCCTGGAGCAGTACCGTGCGGGCCTTTTCCACATCGGTGCCGTAGCTGATGCCCACCGTTACCGGCGCATACTCATACGGCGAGTTCCGGGTGAGGTTCTTGAAATTCTTGTTGAAGAGAGTGGTGTTCGTGAAGGCTATCAGCGAGCCGTCCAGGGCGGCTATCTGGGTGGTCTGGTAAGAGATGCTGTTCACCCTGCCCCGGATGCCGTCGCATTCTATCATGTCGCCCACGCGCAGCCTTCCGCTCATGAGCTGGATGCCGTAGATGAAGTTGTTGAGGATATCCTTCATGGCAAGTCCGAGGCCGGTGGCAAGGCCTGCGGCAATGAGTGACAGGGCTCCCACGGGGATGCGGAATACCATGACGAACATGACTATATAGGCACCCCACACCAGGAATCCTATGATGTTGTTGGCCAGGGTGAGGTTCACTTCGTTGTCGCGGACGTATTCTACCTTGCGCTCCTTCTTTTCCCGCCTGATCTTGTATTTCTTGTAGAAAGCCCTTCCGGCGTATGCGAAGTAGCGGAAGATGAAGAACAGGGCGGTCACCACCACGATCCTGTCTGCGGAGAGCTTGAGGATCACGTTGCCCTGGGAGTCGGGAATGGAGAAGAAGATGGTGGACAGCAGGGTTTTGAAGAGGGCGGTGAGGTCGAACACCCCGGCTGCCCAGTAGATGCAGATCGGGATGGAAATGACGGTGAGTGCGGGTACCAGGGCCGTCTTGATGAAGTCGAACAGCCAGGTGTGGCTGATGAATTCACCCTTCCTGAGCTCGTCCTTCGTGAAATGCCTGCCCTTTTCCTGGAGGCTGCGTATTATGTGCCTTTCCTCGTAGCGGTCCATCAGGTCGTGGATGGCGGTGAGGGCGCAGAGCGCGGTGAGCTGGAAGAGCCACCAGATGAGCAGCTGTATGCTCATGAGCACGTAACCCATAAGTGCCATGACGAACGCCACGACCATTATGAACAGGGTGGTTCCGGAGTAGGCTATATCGTTGATTTTCACCAGCCTGCTCTGTGTCTTGACAAGCACTGCCTGCCAGATTATGAAGACCAGCAGGATGGGCGCCAGGATGAGGTTGACAAGCCTGTTGGGAATGAAGATGATGCGGAAGGTGATGACCACCAGCCCGAGCATGATTATGGGCGTGTAGAGCTTGATGCCCCCGCGCACCTTGTCGGCGTCCATGTGGATCAGGAGCGAAGCCAGGATGGCTATGAGCAGGGCTGCGAAGATGAGAAGCAGTTTGCTCGCCTCGATGAAGAAATTCTGCCGGACGAACTGGCCCCCGATGATGACCGTGAGCGTGAAGAGGATGGCGCCGAGAAGCAGGATGAGCACCGGCTTGCGCTGCCTGTTCTCCTCTGTCCCGAACAGCTTCGATTTCCTGCCCAGGATGCCCACTATGACGGCACTGAGCGCTGAGGCCACGGCCAGGAAGATGAGCACGTAGATTATGAACCAGGTGACTATGGGGCCGCGCCAGTCGCTCTTGGTGCCGTACGAGTAGCCCCCGAAGGTGGTGTCGTATTTGTTGCGGGCCTCCTGGAAGGCTCTCTTGGAATAGCGGCCGAACTGCTTGAGCACCTTGAAGTAGTTGTCCTGCCCCTGGATGAAGATGCGCTTCTGCAGCGAACGGTAGCGTGTCTGGGCATAGTCGTACGACTCCCTGAGCCTGCCCGCCGTCTCGTTGTAGTGGGTGCTGTCTATCATGACGCGGATCTTGGCGCTCTTGTACATGGCCAGCAGGTTGCCGGCATAGACCAGGCAGGAGTCGCGGTCGGCCAGTTCGAGGGAGTCGAGCGTGAACGGGTTGCCGTTTGCGTCGGTCGCCTGGGCGATGGGAGGGACGGCGTGCCTCACAGTGTCTCCGGGCAGGAGGGGAAGATACGCCTTCACGCTGTCTTCGAGCTCGGGCATGTCGGGCTTGTCCGTGATTTCGGGGGGAAGCCTGCGGAGCGACTCGATAAGCCTTTCGTAGCGCTCTATCTCTATGTCGAGGCGCTCGGTGATCTCGTTGTAGGGCATCTGCTTCTTGTTGAACTCCTCATACTCC
>JAFZLP010000092.1 GCA_017551405.1 Bacteroidales bacterium | reverse complement strand
TCGGTCTTGCTGCCCTTCGCCGGGTCTACGAGCCAGTATTTCGTGCCCTCGGAGGTCTTGTAGCTGTACCAGAACCTGTCGGAGTCTTTGAACCAGCCCGGCCTGACCGAAGTGGAGAAGACCATCTGGTTTACGTTTTTCTGGGAGAAACGCTCGGCCTGGGAGTAGTTGGCCCTGGTCACGTACCTGTCGGACTGTCTGCCCGGACCGGCGGCGCTGAGGAGTGTCGGAAGGAGGCAGAGAACTGCCGGAAGGAGGAATCTGAGTTTCATATGCAAGTTTATCTGTATTCGTCGAAATCGGGATCTGCCAGTTCGGACCGGGTGTCCTGGAGTATCTTTTCGTCGCGCGGGCAGATGTACAGCACGTCGTCGGAATCGACCACCAGGAAATCCTTCAGGCCCCGCACTACGGTGAGCTTGCGGGGACGGTTGCTCCATACTATGCTGTCCTGAACGTCCTTGAGCAGGGATTTCCCGGCGATGGAGACGAGATTGCCGTCGCCGTCTTTGTCGGTCCGGTTCTCGTAAAGCGAATTGAAATTGCCCACGTCGCTCCAGTCGAAGTTGGAGGGGAGCACCCACAGCCTCCCGCTCTTTTCGAGCACGGCGTAGTCGATGGAGATCTTGGGGCTGTCGGTATATACCTTTTCCACGAACGTGCTTTCCTGCGGGGTGCCCATGTAATTCTGCCATCCCTTCCAGAGCATGGTTATTTCGGGGCAGCAGACCTGCATTTCTTCGTGTATTTTCGATGCTTTTCCTACAAAGATACCCGAGTTCCAGAGGAATTCTCCGCTTTCGACGAAAACCCTGGCCAGCTCGGCGGAGGGCTTTTCGGTGAATGTCCTGGCCTTGACGGGATTGCCTGCCTTGTAGGCATCGCGCCCGCCTTCGACCTGGACGTAGCCGAAATGGGTGTCGGCGCTGGTGGGCACTATGCCGAGGGCCAGCAGCACGTCGGACTTCGACGCGTAGTCCACGGCTTTGCCTACGGCCTCCGCGAAGGCTTCCGGGTTCCCGATCTGCTGGTCGGCCGGCACGGTGACGATGATGGCGTCCGGGTCTTTGGCGAGGATCCTGTAGGTCGAGAACGCGATGGCTGGTGCGGTGTTCCGGCTGTACGGTTCAAGGATAAGCTGTTCTTCGCCGAGTTCCGGGAGCTGCTCCAGAATGGGCTCCTTGAAGCGGTAAAGCGTGGCTATGTATATGTTTTCTGCCGGGAAGATACCCAGCATCCTGTTGTACGTCTGCATCAGGAAGGATTTCCGGGTGCTTTCAGACCGGACCAGTTCTTTGGGACGGTCTTCCCGGCTGATCGGCCAGAAACTGGTGCTCGAACCGCCGGCGAGGATGACGCAATAGTTAGACATGTATCGGAATGAATGCTTGTGGATAATAGTTCAGGTATGTGGTTTCGGTATCGAAAACTACTGTAATCACGTCGAAGAATACTTCCAGGGGGCAGAAACCCGCATGGGAGTGGAGCCAGCGCTGTGCTGCGGACTGTATATTCTTCATTTTTAACGAGTTGACATTAACTGCAGGGTCGGCCATGAGAGGCGCCTTGCGGCTTTTTACCTCTACAAAATGAATGCCCGAAGCGTCTTCGGACACAATGTCCAGCTCAACTCTCCCTCCTCTCCAGTTCCGGTCCAGGATCCTGTGCCCGCGGGCGGAGAGCCACTGCGCCGCCGCATCTTCCCCGAGCTTTCCGGTTTCGCGCCTGTCCATGCTCAGTCGAATGTCACTATGGTTACTCCCGAGCCCCCGTGCCGCACGTCGTCATCGGCCACCCTGGCCACTCCGGGAACGGTTCTCAGGTATTTCTGTATCTCTTCGTGGAGGGCGCCGGTGCCCTTGCCGTGGATGATGCGCACGGAAGGGACTCCCACCATGATGGCGTCGTCCACGTAGTGCATCACTATGTCGATGGCGTCCGACAGCCTTTCGCCGCGGACGTCCAGCTCCGGCTTGAATCCCAGCCGCCTCTCGGCCAGCCCCGGGTCCGCCTTGGCCCTGGGCTTGTTGAAACTGCGTTTCGCAGCCTCGTTGTATTCGTTGGATGATATCCTTTCCAGGCCGTCCGGAGACATGGTGCTGGAAATGTTGCCGATTATGATGGTGACGTTTTTCGAGGAGACCTTTGCCACTTCGCCCACCATTCCGCTGGCCTTCACGCGCACTTTCTCGCCCAGTTTGAGCGGCTCTCCCTTGCGGGTGGCGACGGGTGCAAGCGCCCCCTTCCCGGCCTTTTTCGCGTTCTTGCGGCCGAGCTTCTCCATCTTGCGCTCGATGTATTCGTCCTTGGTCTTTTTCTGGGCGAGGGCGCCGAGGAAGCCCTGGAGCTCTTCGCGCGCCTCTTTGGTGCGCGTCTTGTCGGCCTGGCTCTCGCGGATCACCCTGATCGTGCGCTCCACCTGGCTGCCGGCCCCCTTCACTATCTTTTCGGCCTCGCGATGGGCGGCGTCGAGTATCTGTTTCCTTTCCTGCTGGAGCTCTTCGAGTTCCTTCTGGTATTCTTCGACTGCCTGCTCCAGCTCCTTGTCGGTGTGTTTCACCTTCATGAGCTTTTCGTCGAGGGCCCGGCGGTTGCGGACTATCCGGCGCAGGTTGCGTTCGATTCCTACATATTCTTCGCCCGCGCGGGTTTCCGCATCTTTCACTATGGGCTCGGGAAGGCCGGTCTTGCGGGCCATTTCGAAGGCGAACGAATTGCCCGGCAGCCCGATTTCGAGCTGGAAGAGGGGCTCGATCCGCGCCGCGTCGAACTGCATCGCGCCGTTGACCACTCCGGTTTTCGACCCGGAGGCGTAGAGTTTCAGGTTGGTGTAGTGGGTGGTTATCACGCCGTAGACCCCCCGTTTGTCCAGCTCAGCCAGGATGGCTTCGGCTATGGCTCCGCCGGCGGCCGGCTCCGTGCCGGAGCCGAACTCGTCAATCAGCACCATGGTGGAAGAATCCGCCGTGGCGAGCATCTCCTTCATTTCCACGAGGAATGAGGAGTAGGTGGAGAGGTCGTTTTCGAGGCTCTGGTCGTCCCCGATGCTGAGCATAATATCCTTGAATACAGGCAGTTCCGACGTTTCGGAGGTGGGAATCAGCATGCCCCACTGGAACATGTACTGGAGCAGTCCGGCGGTTTTGAGGCAGACGCTCTTGCCGCCTGCGTTGGGGCCGGAAATGAGCAGTATGTGCTTTTCGGGCGAGAGGCCCAGGCTGATCGGCACCATCTTCCTGCCTTCCTTGGCGAGAGCCCTTTCAAGCAGCGGATGGCGAGCCTTGCGCAGGCGCAGGCTGCCGTCTTCGGAGATGATAGGCATGCCGGCGCGGAAGTCCATCGCGGTGCGCGCCTTGGCCATTATGAAGTCCAGTTCGCCTATGAATTCGGCCGACTTGACAAGCTCGGGAACGTACGGGCGCAGGAAATCCGTGAAATCTATGAGGATGCGCTCGATTTCCCTGGCCTCGTCGGCGCGGAGGGCGTTGATTTCGTTCTCCAGCTCGATTACCTCCACCGGCTCCACGAAACTGGTCTTTCCGGTGGCGGACTCGTCGAACACGTAGCCTGGGATCTTTTTCTTGTGGGCAGACGATACCGGCACCAGGTATTTGCCGTCCCTGATGGAGATTCCGGTATCGGGCTCGGCGTAGCCGGCGTCCTGGGCGGCCTTGAGCACCGCCTGCGCCTTCTTGGAGAGGGATGCTTCGCGGCTTTTCAGCTTGTGCCGGATGTCCTGCAGTTCGGGGGAGGCGGAGTCTTTGATCTCGCCGTATTTGTCGAGGATGACCTCTATGCGGCGCAGCACCTCCGGGAAGCTCATCACCGGGGCCGCCATCTTCTTGAGATTCGGGTAGATGCCGTCCTTGATGCTGCCGAAGAAAGCCGTGGTGCGGCGGGTGGTGTCGAGCAGGGTCTTGAGCTTGCCGAGGCCCAGCACGTCGATATGGAACCCGCTCTGTTCCAGCGGTTTGAGGAAGCCTATGGCGTCGATATAGCCGCTTGTGGGGAAGTTCTCCTCGAACATGAGCACAACCCTCATCTCGTCGGTGAGCTGAAGGCGGCGCCGGATTTCGGCGGCATCGGTGCTGAACTCTTCATCCGCTGTGCGCCTGGCGGCATAGTCGGTGCTGCAGCGGTCCGATATCATCTGCCGCACGCGGTCGAATCCGAGCTTACTCTCTGTCTTCATCTTCCTTCGTCTGCGGCTCCAGGAGGAGTTTGAGTTCGTTGATGTTGTTGATCGGCTGGATCTCCCCTTCGCGGCAGAAGGAGATGGTGCCCCTCTGCTCGCTGACCACTATGACGTCGGCGTCGCTCCTTTCGGAGATGCCTACGGCCGACTTGTGGCGCATGCCGTACATGGGCGGAAGGTCGGTGCGTTCCGTCATGGGGAGGGTGCAGCGCGCCGCGATGATGCGGCCGCCGCCTATTATCATGGCCCCGTCGTGCAGGGGGGAATTCTTGTAGAAGATGTTCTCCATCAGCCTGCACTTGATGTCGGCGTCGATGCGGTCGCCGGTGTCGATCACGTTCTGCAGGGGGTTCTTGTGCCTGATGACGATGAGGGCGCCGGTCTTCGATTCGGCCATGTCCCTGCAGGCCTGGGTGATTTCCTGGATGGCCTCCTTGTCGAGCACGTGCACATTCTTGCCCAGTAGCCGGTCGAACCAGTTGCGGTTGCTGCCGTCCCTGGTCCTGAGGCCTGTGGAGCGCCCGAGCGAGGTGAGGAACTGGCGTATCTCCGGCTGGAAAATGATGATCAGGGCCAGGGCTCCCAGGTTGATGACTGTGTCGAGAATCGCGCTCATGAGCTTCATGCCCAGGGCCACCGCCACGAAGCGGAGGATGAACAGCGCCACTATGGCGATGAGGATGTTGAGGGCGCTGGAACCCCTGAGCCAGCGGAATGCGACGTAGATGATGGCCGCCACCATTACGATGTCGAGCACGTCTATGAAAGAGAGTTTCAGGAACCCGATGAGCTCAAGTGGAATCATACAATGCAAAGATACTACAAATTAATATTTTTTTAATGCACTTGCATTTTGAAAAATAAATCGTATCTTTGCAGCCCCAATTTTTGGGGTTAAGTATCAAACAATTAATTAACAAACAAACCAATGCCTGGATTAATTGGAAAAAAAGTCGGAATGACTTCCGTCTTCAGTGCTGATGGAAAGAACCTTCCATGCACTGTCATCGAGGCTGGTCCGTGCGTTGTCACGCAAATCCGCACACTCGAAAAGGATAAGTACGAGGCCGTGCAGCTTGCCTATGACGAAACCACAGAAAAGCACACCAGCGCACCGCTCAAGGGGCACTTCGCCAAAGCCGGCGTAACCCCCAGGCGCAAGCTTGTCGAATTTGAGGCAGACTTCGCCAAGGAGCTCAAATTGGGCGACACCGTAACCGTCGAGGACGTTTTCAAGGACGTTCCCTTCGTCGATGTCGTCGGCACTTCTAAAGGTAAGGGTTTCCAGGGTGTCGTTCACCGCTACCACTTCAACGGTGTCGGTGGCACGACCCACGGTCAGTCCGACCGCCTGCGTCACCCGGGTTCTATGGGAGCATCCTCCTGGCCTTCCCGCGTTCTTCCCGGAATGCGTATGGCCGGCCACATGGGGCAGGAGAGGGTGAAGGTCTTCAACCTTCAGGTCATCAAGATCATTCCCGAGAACAATCTTCTCATCGTCAAGGGTTCCGTTCCCGGAGCCAGGGGTTCATATCTTATTTTGGAGGCATAAACCATGAATCTGAACGTACTTAAAATAGACGGTACCGATTCCGGAAAGCAGGTCGTCCTCGACGACGCCGTTTTCGGCATCGAACCCAACGATCACGCCATCTATCTCGACGTCATCCAGTATCTCGCGCATCAGCGTCATGGCAACGCCAAGAGCAAGGACCGCAGCGAAGTTGCTTACAGCACCAAGAAAATGGGTCGCCAGAAAGGCGGCGGCGGTGCACGTCACGGTTCCATCAAGGCCGGTACCTATGTAGGCGGCGGCAGCATCTTCGGTCCCAAGCCCCGCTGGTACGGCGGCAAGCTCAACAAGAAGGTCAAATCCCTCGCACGCTGTTCAGCTCTCTCTTATAAAGTTAAGGAGAACGCCCTCAAGGTCGTCGAGCCGTTCGCTATGGACGCTCCCAAGACCAAGGAATTTGCAGGCATCCTTTCTGCACTCAAGGCCGGAGACCGCAAGGTTCTCTTTGTCCTCCCGCAGAACTCCGACAATATCTTCCTTTCTTCCCGCAACCTTCCTTATGTAAATGTCATCACTGTCGACGAAATCAACACCTACGCCATCATGAATGCGAATTCTGTGGTTCTGGTGGACGGCGTACAGGACATTCTTGCAGAAAGGAAAAAATAAATTCTACAAGAAATGGGAATCATTATTAAGCCAATAGTTACTGAGAAGCTCACGGTTCAGGGCGAAAAGTTGAACCGTTATGGCTTCGTGGTCGACCGCGACGCCAACAAGCTTCAGATCAAGGATGCAGTGGAGAAGATGTATGGAGTATCCGTTGCAGACGTGAATACCATCAACTACCACGGCAAGCGCAAGAGCCGTTTCTCCAAGAGCGGCATTCTCCGCGGCCGTACGAACCACTTCAAGAAGGCATACGTCACCCTCGCAGGGGAAGACAAGATCGACTTCTACGCTAATATATAGGAGGTAAGACAATGGCAGTTAAGAAATTCAAACCGACCACTCCCGGACAGAGGAACAAGGTCATCAGCACGTTCGCCGAAATCACGACGAACAAGCCCCACAAGTCATTGCTCGAGCCCCTGCACCGCACCGGCGGCCGCAACAACACCGGCCAGCTCACGATGCGCTATATAGGCGGCGGTCACAAGAGGATGTACCGCGTCATCGACTTCCTCCGCAACAAGGACAACTGCACCGCTACCGTCCGTACCATCGAGTACGACCCGAACCGCAGTGCACGCATCGCCCTCGTCCAGTATGAGGACGGCGAGTATCGCTACATCATCGCTCCCGACAAGATTCAGGTCGGTCAGGTCATCGCTTCCGGTAAGGGTGTTGCCCCCGAAATCGGCAACTGCCTTCCCCTCAGCGAAATTCCTGTTGGTACCCAGGTTCACAACATCGAGCTTCGTCCCGGCCAGGGCGCCGCAATGGCGCGCTCCGCAGGCACCTACGCACAGCTTGCAGCCCGTGAGGGCAACTACGCAGTGCTTCGTCTGCCCTCCGGCGAAACCCGCATGGTAACCGTCAGCTGCCGCGCCACCGTAGGTATCGTCTCCAACGGAGACCACAACCTCGAGAGCGACGGTAAGGCTGGACGTCCCCGTCATCTGGGTCGCAGGCCGCACAACCGCGGCGTCGTCATGAACCCGCACGACCACCCGATGGGCGGTGGTGAAGGACGTGCCTCCGGCGGACATCCGCGTTCGCGCAAGGGTCTCCCCGCAAAGGGCTACAAGACCCGCAACCCGAAGGCCACTTCCAACAAGTTCATAATTGAAAGAAGAAAGAAATAAACAGGAATTATGAGTCGTTCACTTAAAAAAGGACCATACATCCAGGAAGCCCTGGAAAAGAGGATTCTTGCCATGAATGAAGGTGGCAAGAAGAAAGAGGTGGTCAAGACCTGGAGCCGTTCCAGCATGATTTCACCTGACTTCATCGGCCATACTGTCGCGGTTCACAACGGGAACAAGTTCATTCCTGTTTATGTAACCGAGCAGATGGTCGGTCACAAGCTCGGCGAGTTTGCGCCGACCCGCACTTTCAGAGGACATTCCGGCAATAACAAGAAGTAACCATGGGACAGAGAAAAAGACTTATGGCCGAACGCTTCAAGGAAGCCAGGAAGACCACGGCAATCGCCAAACTGAATGAAGTTCCCACATCTCCCCGCAAGATGCGTCTCGTCGCTGACACCGTAAGGGGTGTCGAGGTCAACAAGGCCCTCGATATCCTTCACTTCAGCAAGCGCGAGCCCAGCATCAAGCTCGAGAAACTTCTCCGCAGCGCCATCGCGAACTGGGAAGCCAAGAATCCCGAGAGCGCCAAGGAGCTCGACAACGGCAACGTATATGTAAAGACTATAATGGTAGGTGAAGGACGCACCATCAAGCGCATCCGCCCCATGCCGCAGGGCAGGGCCGGCCGCATCCGCAAGCGTTCCAACCACGTGACCGTTGTACTCGATGTTAAACCCGCACAGGAGGAGGCTAAATAATCATGGGACAGAAAACTAATCCTATCAGCAACAGAATCGGCATCACCCGCGGCTGGGACTCCAACTGGGCAGGTGGCAACTACGCCGAAAAGATTGCGGAAGACTTCAAAATCCGCAAGTATCTGAACAGCCGTCTCGCAAAGGCCGGCCTCAGCAGGATCGTCATCGAACGCACCCTCAAGCTCATAACCGTCACCATCTATGCGGCCCGTCCCGGTTTCATCATCGGCAAGGGCGGCACCGAGGTCGACAAGCTCAAGGAAGAGCTCAAGAAGGTTACCGGCAAGGACGTGCAGGTGAATATCTACGAGGTCCGTCGTCCCGAGGTTGACGCCCACATCGTAGCTGACAGCATCGCCCGTCAGATTGAAGGCCGCGTGTCTTACCGCCGCGCCATCAAGATGGCGATCGCCAACACCATGCGTGTAGGCGCCGAGGGTATCAAGGTGCAGATCAGCGGCCGTGTAGGCGGTGCTGAAATCGCTCGCAGCGAGATGTTCAAGGAAGGCAGGACCCCGCTCCACACCTTCCGCGCCGACATCGACTACGCTCTCGCAGTGGCCCGTACCCAGATGGGTGCCATGGGCATCAAGGTCTGGATCTGCAACGGCGAGAAGTACGGCAAGCAGGATCTTTCTCCCGCTGCCTACGCTGCTGCCAACGCACAGGCTGCAGGCGCTAATCGCGGCACCGGCCGTGGTGGCGACCGCAGGCCCCGTCGCGACGGTGACCGTCGTGGTGGCGACCGCAGGCCCCGCCGTGACAGCGAGCGCTCCGACAGCTAGTACGGAGTAATCCAATACGAAGATGACCGGCAAAACTGCCGGTCATCTTTTTTTGTGCTTAGCCGTAAAATTGAAAACGGCCGGTAAATATACCGACCGTCTTCTTTTTGATAGCGTTTTTATTGTAAAGGATTTATGCTACCGGGGTGCCGAGCTTTTCGGCGACCTTGTCGATGGCATCCTTTACGGTTGCGATGCCGCTGGTTTCTTCATCGGGAATCTTAACTCCGAACACCTTCTCGAACTCCATGAGAAGCTCGACGGTATCCAGGGAATCAGCGCCAAGATCATTGGTGAAATTGGCGGTTTCGGTTACCTCGGAGGGCTCAACGCCGAGTTTGTCGACGATGATGGCCTTCACTTTGTTTACGATCTCTTCGTATTCCATAATAATTTAGATTTTGTAGTACTTTCTAGTCAATAGGTTTCGCAAAGTAACGAAAAATAATTAATTTCTCCAAACAATGCGGTTACACCGCGTCGGCAGGTTCCGGAGAGTCTCCGGATTGCCTGCTTAGTTTGAGCCAGATGCGCAACGCATTGAAGCTGTTGAGCAGATAGAATATGTATTTGAGGAGCTGAGCAATCGTATAACTTGATTCCGGGCCTCCGGCCGCAAGCTTGGAGGAGAAGGCGACGATGGAGCTGATGTTCACCAGTATCCACAGGTACCACTGGTCCGTGAACGCCAGCGCCATGAGCACGAGCGCCACGATGTTGGCGGTGGTCATGGTGCAGTCCAGGGCCATATCCTTGAAATTCACCTCCTGGGCGGCGCTGAGAAGCCAGTCCCATCCGGTGAGCCTTGCCAGCGCACCCGAATCGAGCGACCAGCGCAGCAGCATCATCAGGGCGAAGACGCCCGCGAACAGCAGGAGCGTCCAGAGCCACTGCACCCCCTTGAGCCTGCGGGTCCTGAGGGTCGAGTCGCTGGCGGAGCCTCCGCGTTTCTTCCACTGGTAGAACCCTATGAATTCCATGGGGATGAAGTACCCCACGTGCAGGGCCAGCAGCATGTATATCCTCTGGTCGAAGAGCGTGAACGAGAAGATGATCACGTCTATGAGGCCGAACACAAAGGTGAGGATGTTGGCGTTGGCCGCCAGGATGGTGCTGATCACGCCCATGAGGGCGCCCACGGAAGTGAGGATGATGAACCAGGGCTGCGAAGTGAGCCCGGCGCCTCCTGCGTTTTCGGTGAGGTTATGGATGCACGCTATGGTGAGGCAGACCGTCATTCCCACTACCAGGAAGACGTTGAACCATTTGTTGAATGTCTTTTCGTCAGTCATTGTCGAATAAGCCGGGATTTAGCGCCCGCAGTATCCTGCCGGCAAGTTTCGGGCCTGCAAAGTTAGCCAATTCTTCGGGATTTGCGGCGGCGATCCGCGCAACCGAGCCGTAATGCAGGAGAAGGCGTTCGGCCGTCTTGGGGCCTACGCCGGGGATGTCGTCGAGCGCCGATTTTATGGACGACTTGTCGCGGAGCGAACGGTGGAAGGTGATTCCGAAGCGGTGCGCCTCGTCGCGGATTTGCTGCAACAGTTTGAGAGCCTGCGAGTTGCGGTCAAGGAACAGGGGATAGGGATCCCTTACGCGGATGACCTCTTCCTGCCTCTTGGCCAGGCCTACTACGGTGAGCGAATCCTGCAGCCCGAGTTCGCAGAGGGCCTGCCATGCAAACTCCAGCTGGCCTTTGCCGCCGTCGATCACCACCAGCTGGGGCAGGTCTTCCGGAGCCTCCTCCATCATGCGCGAATACCGGCGGTTCACCACTTCCTTCATGGAAGCGTAGTCGTTGGCGCCCACTACGGTCTTGATCTTGAACTTCCGGTAATCCTTCTTGGACGGCACCCCGCCCCTGAAGACCACGCACGAGGCCACCGGATTGGTGCCCTGGATGTTGGAGTTGTCAAAGCACTCCATGTGCTCGGGGAGTACGTCCATTCCCAGGGCCTTGCGGAGTTCCTCCAGGACGCTGCGGTGGAAGGCGTCCGGGTCGGTGTGCTCCCTCTGCTTGAGGGTGTTGAAATGATACTCCCTGGCGTTCTTGGCGCTCAGTTCCAGCAGCGCCAGCTTGTCGCCCTTCACCGGCACGGTGAACTTCACTTCCGGCATCTGCACGTCCGGCAGGAACGGGACTATTATCTCCCTGGATAGGGTTCCGAACTTGCTTTCGATCTCGCCGATGAAAGTGCTCAGCACCGCCGCCTGCTCCTCTTCTATCCGGCTCTTGAAGCCAAGGTTGAGGCTCTGGATGATGGCGCCGCCGCGGATGCGCAGGAAATTGCCGTAGGCATCGGCCCCGTCGAAGACGAGCGAGAACACGTCGGCATCGGTGCCGCTTGCGGCGGTGATGATGCTGCGGGAATAGTGCTTCCGGAGCCGTTCCGCCTTTTCCTTATAGTACTGGGCGCTCTCGAAGTCGAGGGCGTCGGAGGCCTGCTTCATCCTGGCCTCGTAACTCCTGATGATGTCGCCGACTCCGCCCTTCAGCAGCGATTCGATTTCAGAGATCCACTCTCCGTACTCTTCGACGCTCACCGCGCCTGTGCAGGCGCCGCGGCAGCGTCCCAGCTGGAGGTCGAGGCAGGGGCGGATCCTCTTCCGCAGGATGGCGTCGGAGTCTATCCTGTACTTGCAGCTGCGCAGGGGATAGTTGGAATAGAAGAAATCCAGCAGGCCCCTGGCGTGCATGACGGTGCTGTACGGGCCGTAATAACGCGAACCGTTCTTCTCGAGCCTGCGGGTCAGGAAGACCCTGGGGTAGGGCTCGTCGGTGATGCATATCCACGGGTAGGTCTTGCTGTCTTTCAGGAGGATGTTGTAGCGGGGCTTGTACTGCTTGATGAGGTTGTTCTCGAGCAGCAGGGCGTCGGATTCCGAATCGACCACGCTGTACTGCACGTCCGCTATCCTGCTTACCAGCAGGCGGGTCTTGGTGTTCAGCCTGGAAGGGTCGACGAAATACTGCGCCACCCGCTTGTGGAGGTCCTTGGCCTTGCCCACATAAATGACCGTTCCCTCGGAGTCATAATAGCGGTAGACTCCGGGGGAATGCGGTAAAAGTCGTATTTTTTCGCTGACCTTCAATTACTTCTTGAGGTACTCGGCGATGGCGGGTTCCATGTTTTCTCCGCGCAGTTCCTCGCCTCTCTTGAGGATGGTTCCGTCAGGAGCGAAGAGGATGAGCTCGGGGATGCCGACTATGCCGTAGGCGTCGGTCGGGACCTTCTGCGCGTCGAGAATCTGGTTCCATTTGAGGCCCTCGACCTCGATGGCCCTCTGGGTGTCGGCGAGCTTGTCCCATACGGCGATGGACACTACGTCGAACTTCGGGCCGTGGAACTTGTCGTAAACCTTCTTGATGTTGGGGATCTCCCTCCTGCAGGGGCCGCACCAGCTGGCCCAGAAGTCGGCGAGGATGTACTTGCCCTTGCCTACGTAGTCGGAGAGTTTCTTCACGGTGCCGTCGGGCTGGGGAATCTCGAAGTCGGTGAACATCTTGCCGGGAGCGGTGGCGTCCTTGGCGTCCATGCTCTTGACCATGTTTGCGATGGTCTCCTTCTCCTGAAGCTCGGGAGCGAGGGCGGCGATTATTTCGCGGAGTTCCGCGGGCTCGGCCATACCCTGGAGGCTCTGGACGCACATGATTCCGAATGCGTTGTCAGTGTTCGCCTTTGCGCATTCTTCAAGCTTGGCGGTGTATTCGTCCATGAGGGCGTCGCCGTCTTCCTCTTCGGCTTCCTGGTAGCGCTTCATGAAGTCGCGGCTCCAGAGCACGAACTCGTTCATGCGTTCGGTGATGCTGGCTGCGGGCTTCGAGGATTTGGCAATGAGGGCGTCGCCGTCTTCCTGAAGGGTGAGGACTGTGCCGTCGAGCACGAACTGGGTCCTGTTCCTTGCAATAGAAACGATTCCGGATGCGGTCTTGTCAAAGGGAAGGTCTATGGAGAAACTGCCGTTGTTCACGGCTACGAGAGTGTCGATACCCAGGTCGGGCACCTTTACGGAGACCTTTTCGACCCCTTCGGGAACGGTTCCGCTCAGGGTCGTCTTCTTCTCGGATGTGCATGCGACCGCTGCGATCGCAAGCACGGTGAACAGTATATTTTTCATGGTTTTATTCGTTGTTCGGGACGGAGTACGTGAATGTCAGGGCGGGGCGCATCTGCTCGTCGGGGCATTCCGGACCGTAAAGGCGGCAGAAGTAGTAGCGGTCGCGGTCGAGATTCCTGCTGGTACTGGTGGAGGTGGTGGACTGGCCGTACATCTGCGCCAGCATGGCGTAGTTGTAATAGTTGGTGTAGCTGTTGCCGTAACCGTATCCGTATCCGCCATAGCCGTAACCGCCGTACATGTTGCCCATGTAGCTCTGGTAGGCCAGGTACTGGTAGTACTGGCTGATTTCGGAATTGCCGCTGCTGGTGGTCTGGGTGACGTCGTTGTGCATGATGAGCAGCCAGATG
>JAFZLP010000091.1 GCA_017551405.1 Bacteroidales bacterium | reverse complement strand
CTGGGCCGCAGAGAGCGCTGCACTGCCCGAGATGCACAATGTCCTGTTTTCGTTCCTTAAAGGGCTCAGCGCCAACGGAAAGGCCGTTGCCGGCGATTTTTACGCGGCATCCCGGGGCTGGGCAGCCGGACACAACAGCGACATCTGGGCGATGGCCACTCCCGTGGGCCTCGGAAGCGGCGACCCCTGCTGGGCCAACTGGAACATGGCCGGGGCCTGGCTCTCCACCCATATCTGGGAGCATTACCTCTTTGGCAGGGACAGGGCCTTCCTGGCTGAATACTACCCCGTTCTGAAGGGCGCCGCCGAGTTCTGCCTGGACTGGCTGGTCCAGAAGGATGGCTACCTGCTCACCTCTCCCTCCACCTCGCCTGAAAACCTCTACCGCCTCCCGTCAGGCTTTGCCGGAGCTACCCTCTACGGCGGCACGGCGGATATCGCCATGATACGCGAATGTCTTACCGACGCCGCCCTTGCCGCGGCCGAACTCGGGGTGGATCCCGGCTTTGAGCAGGAAGCCCGCGAGGCCCTCGCGAAGTTGCTGCCCTACCGCATCGACAGCGCCGGCAAACTTGCGGAATGGTACCACGACTGGGACGACGCCGAGCCGCAGCACCGGCACCAGTCGCACCTGTTCGGGCTCTACCCGGGGCATCAGATCCAGCCTGAAGGAGAACTTGCAGAAGCCTGCAGCAATACATTGAAAATCAGGGGAGATGAAACAACCGGATGGAGCTGTGGCTGGAGGGTGAACCTCTATGCCCGCCTGCACGATGCCGACGGCGCCTACAGGCTCTTCCGCCGCCTTCTCCGCTACGTGAGCCCCGACGGATACAAGGGCCCCGGGGCACGCCACGGCGGCGGCACCTACCCCAATCTGCTCGACGCCCACAGCCCCTTCCAGATAGACGGCAACTTCGGCGGCTGCGCCGGGGTGCTGGAAATGCTGGTGCAGTCTTCCGCAGACGAAATCAGCCTCCTGCCTGCCTGTCCCCCCGCCTGGAAGGAAGGGTCCCTGAGCGGCGTCCGCACCAGGGCGGGGCTCACCCTTGCATTTTCCTGGAAAGACGGCCATGTCACCTCCCTGAAGGTGCTTGAGGCCGCCCCCGGCGTCGATCCGTCGGCAGTAACGATTCACAGACCATGAGAGATTTCAAATATTTCACCCCGACCGAAGTGGTCTTCGGCCGCGAATCTGAAGCAGCCCTGCCGGGCCTGCTGAAAAAATACGGCGCACGCAAGGTGCTCATCCACTACGGCGGCGGCAGCGCAGTCAGAAGCGGCCTCATTCCCGCCATAGAAGCAGCCCTCGCAGAGGCCGGCATTCCCTTTATAAAACTGGGAGGAGTCGTGCCGAATCCCCACCTGAGCCTTGTCTACGAGGGTATCGAGCTCTGCAGGAAAGAGGATGCCGACTTCATCCTGGCGGTCGGCGGCGGGTCCGTAATCGACTCGTCCAAGGCCATCGCCTACGGCCTGGCCTACAGCGGCGACGTCTGGGACTTCTACGACGCCAAGGCAGTCCCGCAGGCCTCGTATCCGGTGGGAGTCGTGCTCACCATCCCAGCCTCCGGCAGCGAAATGTCCGACAGCAGCGTCATCACCAACACCGAAAGGGGCCAGAAGCGCGGCTGCAACAGCGATTTCTGCAGGCCGAAATTCGCCATCATGAACCCGGAGCGCAGCTTCACCCTCCCCGCCTTCCAGACCGCCTGCGGCGTCACCGACATCATGATGCACACCATGGAGCGCTATTTCTCGCCCGACAGCCCCATGTCCATTACGGACGCCGTCGCCGAAGGCCTCATGCGCACAGTACGCATCGACGGCGAAGCGGTGCTGCAACAGCCTGACAATTACGAACTCAGGGCATCCATCATGTGGAGCGGCAGCCTCGCCCACAACGGCCTTACCGGCTGCGGCGGCAGGTTCGACTTCGGTACCCACCGCCTCGAGCACGAGCTCAGCACCATGTACGGCGTAGCCCATGGAGCCGGCTTGGCAGCCCTCTGGTGCCACTGGGCCAAATATGTATTCGATGTAAACCCCGCCCGTTTCGCAAGCTTCGCGGAGAAGGTGATGGACATCTGCCCCCTGGACGCCGACGGAAAGCGCCTTTCCGACAGGGCCCTGGGCATGCTGGGCATAGAGGCCATGCGCGCCTTCTACAAACGCATAGGCATGCCCACCGGCATTCCCGAACTCATAGGAAGGAAAGCGACTGAGGAAGAGATGGTTACGATGGCCGAACGCTGCTCGCGCGGAGGCACCTTCACCGTTGGGAACTTCATGGTGCTGGACCGCGCCAGGATGCTGGAAATCTACCGCCTGGCCAACGGATAAAGGCTACTCGCCCTTCTTCTTGGCGGCCTGATAGGCGTCCTGGGCGTCCTTTATCTCCTGGGGGATGGTCTTGCCCGTGACGGCCTCTATGGCCGCGAAACTGCCGAGGTCCGACCAGGGCCAGTCAGCGCCTATCACATACACGTCGGCGGATTTCTCCATGACCGCGTAGTCGATGGAAATCTTCTCGCAGGTCGGGAAGAGTTCGGCCAGCGCCTCCCCTTCCGACGGGGTGTAGAACGACGGGGCGATGGCGTCCATAACGGCGGCCGTCTGCGGCGCATAGGCGCGCAGCTCGCTCTCGATGGTCTTCACATTCCACACGAAGATGCCGGCGTTCCAGTAATATCCGCCCTCGGCCAGATACTTCTCCGCCACTTCGCGCGAAGGCTTCTCCCTGAACTCCTGCACCTTGTAGATTCCGCCCTTTTCGGGGGCCCCGCGGTGGATGTAACCGTAGCCGGTATGGGGTTCGGAAGGCTCGATACCCACCGTTACGATGGCTTTCCGACGCGACG
>JAFZLP010000090.1 GCA_017551405.1 Bacteroidales bacterium | reverse complement strand
CTGTCTCCGCAGGAGCGGCTCACAGTGAATGACGCCGCCATCGACGAGCTCATCGCCCAGATGAGCCTGGATGAAAAGGTGAACATGCTGCACAGCAAGACCAACATGTCTTCTGCCGGCGTGGAGAGGCTGGGAATCGCCGACATGAACTACGCCGACGGCCCCTTCGGCATACGCGAGGAAGGCCAGCCCAACGGCTTCATGAGCGCCGGCTGGACGCTGGATTCCGCAACTTTCTTCCCCACCGGAAGCGCGCTTGCCGCCACCTGGAGCGAGGAACTTGCCTATAAATACGGCACCGGCATGGGGCGTGAAGCCCGCCTTCGCGGCAAGGACGTCATCCTCGGTCCCGCCATCAACATCCAGCGCCTGCCTGTGGGAGGCCGCACCTATGAATACCTGAGCGAAGATCCCATCCTCTCCGCGGCCCTTGCGCTCGAATACACCAAGGGCGTGCAGGACCAGGGAACGGCCGTGTGCATCAAGCACTTCGCCGTGAACAACCAGGAGACCAACAGGGGCAGCGTGAATGTCATAATCGACGAGCGCACCCTGCGCGAGATCTACCTCAAACCCTTCGAAAGGGCTGTAATCGAAGGCGGTGCGATGAGCGTGATGCCGGCCTACAACAAGGTGAACGGCGACTACTGCTCCGAAAACGAGCACTTGCTGAACGAAATCCTCCGCGGCGAGTGGGGCTTCAAAGGCTTCACCGTGAGCGACTGGGGCGGCACCCACAGCACCATGGGTGCCATGCTGCACGGCCTGAACGTGCAGATGACCGGCTCCAACTACCTCGGCCAGCCCGTCATCGACTCGATAGCCACCGGTGCCCTCACCGAGGCCATGGTGGACGAGAAGGTACGCCAGATCCTGCGCGTGCGCATGGCCGTCGAGGCCGTCCCGGCCGACGTGGCCAACACCGTGATGACCTCGCAGCCGGAAAGCCAGAAGATCGCCCTCGAGGTGGCGGAGAAATCCATCGTCCTGCTCAAGAACGAGGGCGTGCTGCCCATCAAGTCCGATGTCCGCAAGATAGCCGTAATCGGCCAGAACGCCGTGCTGAAGACCCAGAGCGGCGGCATGGGCGCAGGGGTGAAGGCCCTCTACGAGATCACCCCGCTGGAAGGCATCACCAAACGCGCCGGTTCCGGCGTGGAGGTGGTCTACGCCCCCGGTTACAAGAACTATCCCGGCTTCCGCTGGGGCCGCATGCCGGCAGAGCCCAATCCGCTTGAAGCCGCCGCCATCGACGAGCCTGCCGATCCCGCGCTGCTCGCAGAGGCCGTGGCGCTTGCGAAGGACGCCGATATCGTCCTGTTCTTCGGCGGCACCAACAAGAGCATCGAAACCGAAGGCAGCGACCGCAAGAGCATCAAGCTGCCCTGCGGGCAGGAAGAGCTGGTGAAGGCGCTCCGCGAGGCGAATCCCAACCTGGTGAGCGTGCTGGTTTCCGGCGGCCCCACCGACCTGCAGGTGCTGGAGCCCGAATCTCCCGCAATCGTCCAGGCCTGGTGGAACGGCACCGAAGGCGGCACCGCGCTGGCGGAAGTGCTGTTCGGCGACATCGCGCCTTCCGGAAAACTGCCGTTCACATTCCCGGTCAAGCTGGAGGATTCTCCCGCCTATGCCATGGGCAACTTCCCGGGCAACAACGAAGGAGCCGACCTCTTCACGCTCATGTTCCGTCCCGACGTGATGGCGATGAGCCAGGAGGAGCGTCAGAAACTCATTGCGTCGCTGCCCAAGCCCGAATCGCACTATACCGAGGGCTTCCTGGTGGGTTACCGCTGGTTCGACACCAAGGCCGTCAAGCCCATGTTCGCCTTCGGCCACGGCCTTTCCTATGTCGATTTCGAATACGGAAACCTGACTGCAAAGACCGGCAGGAAGTCGGTGAACGTGAGCTTTAAGCTCAGGAACTGCGGCGATATGCCCGCCGACGAGGTCGTGCAGGTGTACGTGCACCGCGTGGATTCCGCCGTCGAGTGGCCCGAAAAGGAGCTCAAGGCCTTCAAGCGCGTGACGCTGAAGGCAGGGGAGTCCAGGAAGGTGTCGCTTTCCATCCCCATGGATGACCTCCGCCACTGGGACGAAGCCGACTCTGCATGGGCCCTGGAAAAAGGCAGCCTGCAGATACTTGTGGGCGCCGCATCCGATGATATCCGTCTGAACACTGAAATCAAACTATAAACGTCATGAAACGCATTTTCACATTTGTGCTGGCTCTCACGTTTGCAGCCGGCCTTGGCGCCCAGGAACTCAGCAACTTCGCTTTCTGGGGCCAGAAGCCCATCATTTCGCCTGAAATCCAGAATGACAGCGTCATTTTCCGCCTGAAGGCAGATTACGCGACCGTGGTCAAGCTGAACGGCTCCTGGATGGAGAACCCCTGGGTTGGAACCATCGACATGAAGCGCGGCGAAAACTGCGTCTGGGAGGTGAAGATTCCTCTTCCCGAACCCGAAATCTACACCTACCATTTCGTGGTTGACGGAGTAGTGGTGAACGACCCGCAGAACGTGCTTGTGCAGCGCGACGGAACCCGCTACCTGCCCATGCTCATCGTTCCCGGCGAACGCACCGAGAATTACGTCGAGGCCACCCAGCACGGCTCGGTGAGCCATCCCTGGTACACCAGCAAGATACTCGGCATGGACCGCCGCCTGACCGTCTACACCCCCTACGGCTACGAGAACAACCCCAAGAAGAAGTATCCGGTACTCTATCTCCTTCACGGAGCCGGCGGCGACGAAGAGGCCTGGATTTCCATGGGCCGCACCGCCCAGATCCTGGACAACCTGATTGAGAAGGGCCTTGCAGAGCCGATGATCGTGGTGATGCCGAACGGCAACCCCGGCCAGGCCGCAGCACGCACCCTGAACATCCCCGAGAAGCCCTACGACTGGCGTGATCCCGCCAACCGCGACCTCTACGTGCAGAGCCTCTGCACCGAGATCGTGCCCTTCATCGAGAAGAACTTCCGCGCCATCGCGAAGCCCGCTTCCCGCGCCATTGCCGGTCTGTCAATGGGCGGCGGCCACACTATCAGCGCCTCCATCCTCCATCCGGAAATGTTCGACTACATCTGCCCGCTTTCCGCTGCAGGCAACATGACTCCCGAGCAGGTCGCGACCCTCAAGAAGGCCGGCGTCAAGCTCTACTTCCTCGCCTGCGGCAACACCGACTTCCTCTTCCAGAACGCTGAAGAGATGCACGCAAAGCTGGTGGAGCAGGGCCTGGAGCACGAGTACTTCGTGAGCGAAGGCGGCCACGTCTGGTCCAACTGGAGACTCTACCTGAATACTTTCGCACGCAAGCTCTTCAAGTAGTGTTTTTCGCAAGCTGCCGCCCCTTTACCGGAACAAAGTGGCGGCGAGAACCTCCAGGTCGGCACGCCAGGTAATCCAGCTGTGCCCGGCCTGGGCGTTTTCCATGTAGTCGTACTTCACGCCGGCATCTTTCAGGTAGCCGAGGGCCTCCTGGCAGTTCTTGTAGGCGATGTCAGCGGGGCCGCCCTGAGTGAACACCAGCGCCTTGAAGTTGCCGTTCAAAGCCGGCGCAATATGCTTGAGGCCGATGTCTTCTACATACT
>JAFZLP010000089.1 GCA_017551405.1 Bacteroidales bacterium | reverse complement strand
GTGCATGGAGCCCTGCAGCCAGCAGGAGGCCTATGAGGCCACGAAGTATGCCTTCGACCTCAGCGAGAAGTTCAACATCCCCGTCCTCATGCGCATGGTCACGCGCCTTTCCCACTCCCGCGCGAACGTCACCCCGGGCGAAACCCGCGCCCAGAACGGGCTCCGCTTCCCCGACGCGGCCCATGAGAAGCAGTGGGTCACCCTTCCGGCAATAGCCAGGAAGCGCTATCCCCAGCTCATCAAGGACAACGCTGAGTTCGAGAAGGCCGCCGAAGCCTCTCCCTTCAACAAATACATCGAAGGCGCCGACAAGAGCCTGGGCATCATAGCCTGCGGCCTCGCATACAACTATCTCATGGAAAACTTCAAGGACGGATGCCCGTTCCCCGTCCTCAAGATCAGCCAGTACCCGTTCCCGAAGAACCTCGCCCTCAGGCTGGCCGGCGAATGCAAGACCATACTCGTCATGGAGGAAGGACAGCCGGTAGTCGAGACCATGCTCAGGGGCACCTTCCCCACCGGCATCACCGTTAAGGGACGCCTTGACGGCACGCTCCCCCGCACCGGAGAGCTCGATCCCGACTGCGTCCGCACCGCCGTGGGCCTCACTCCCCGCGAAGTGCGCGCCACGTCCGAGATCATCGCCCCGCGTCCTCCCGCACTCTGCCAGGGCTGCGGCCACCGCGACTTCTTCACCGCCCTCAACATGGCCCTCGAAGGCTACAAGGGCGCCAGGGTATATGGCGACATCGGCTGCTACACCCTCGGCTACATGCCTCCGTTCAAGGCCCTCCACACCTGTGTGGAAATGGGCGCTTCAGTAACCATGGCGGTAGGCTCGGCCCTCATGGGCGGCTATCCCATGGTCGGCGTAATCGGCGACAGCACCTTCACCCACAGCGGCATGACAGGCCTGCTGGATGCGGTGAACGAACACGCCGACGTCACCATCTGCATCTCCGACAACGAAACCACCGCCATGACGGGCGGGCAGGACAGTGCCGGCACCGGCAAGATCGAAGCCATCTGCATCGCACTCGGGGTCGCTCCCGAGCACGTCCGCACCATCATCCCGCTTGCCAAGAACTACGACGAGATGGTTCGGATTATCAAGGAAGAGCTTGAATATCACGGAGTTTCAGTAATTGTCAGCCGTCGCGAGTGCATCCAGACAGCAAAGAGGCACGCAGCGGCAAAAAAGCAGTAAAGCCATGAAAGAAGACATCATACTCGCAGGCGTAGGAGGACAGGGTATCCTCTCCATCGCCACCGTTATAGGAAACGCCGCCGTAAAGCAGAACCTCAACCTCAAGCAGGCCGAGGTACACGGCATGAGCCAGAGGGGCGGAGACGTGCAGAGCCATCTGCGCCTCTCCTCCGCGCCCATTTCTTCCGACCTCATCCCACACGGGGAGTGCGACCTTATAATAGCCATGGAGCCCATGGAGGCCCTCCGTTATCTTCCCTGGCTCTCGAAGAAGGGCTGGATCATAACGGCCACCGCCCCCTTCGTGAACATCCCCGACTATCCCGACATCGAGGCCGTCAAGGCCGAACTCGGCAAGGCCGGCAACGTGATCGCCCTCGACGCCGACGCGCTGGCAAAGGAGGCTGGTTCTCCCCGCAGCGCCAACATGGCCCTGCTGGGCGCATGCGCTTCCGTGCTCGGCATACTCGACGCCGACGCACTCCGCGACGGCATCAGGGCCATCTTCGGCCGCAAGGGCGAGGCGATCGTGGAAGCCAACATCAAGGCGTTCGACGCCGGTCTCGAATTCGCAGGAAAACAGCAGTTAGGAAAGTAGACATGAGCAAATTCCCTATTTCTGAAAATCAGTTCTCCGACCTGCTTCGGAGCATGGACATATCCGACATCTCGCTGGCATCCATCAGGCAGTGCCAGGCTGTGGGTCTGGAGATGGAAAACATAACCGGCGAACCGGTGGTGCACCTCGAAATGGGCATCCCGGGCATCAACCTGCACGACATAGGCGTCAACGCCCAGAAGGCGGCCCTCGACGAAGGCAGGGCCAAGACCTATCCGCCCATCGGCGGCATCAAGCCCCTCAAGGAGAACGCCTCCCGTTTCGTGAAGGCTTTCGTCGACGTCGACGTTCAGCCCAAGTGCATAATCCCCACCGTGGGCAGCATGAACGGCAGCTTCAACCTCATCCTGGAGTGCTCGCAGCTCGATCCCGCGAAGGACACCATCCTTTACATCTGCCCCGGCTTCTCCGCACACGGCCGCCAGCCCGACGTGCTCGGCATCCGCAACTACACCTTCGACATCTACCAGTACCGCGGCGAGAAGCTCCGCGAAAAGCTGGAGCAGGAATTCAGCACCGGCCGCATCGCCGCCCTGCTCTATTCCAACCCCAACAACCCGGCGTGGATCTGCCTCACCGAAGAAGAGCTCAAGATCATAGGCGAATGCGCCACCAAGTACGACGTGATAGTGCTCGAGGATATGGCCTACATGTGCATGGACTTCCGCCAGGATCTGTCCAAGCCCTTCCAGCCGCCCTTCCAGCCCACCGTCGCCAAATACACTGACAATTACGTCATAATGATCTCCGGCTCCAAGATATTCAGCTACGCCGGCGAGCGCATAGCCATCAGCTGTATCTCCGACAAGCTCTACGACAGGGATTATCCCGAACTCCGCCGCCGCTACGGGCTGGGTTCTTTCGGCGACAACTACATGCTCAACTACTGCTACGTATGCTCCTCCGGCTGCTCCCACTCAGCGCAATGGGCGATAGCGGCCATGTTCAAGGCCGCCGCGGACGGCACCTACGACTTCGTGTCGGAGCTCCGCGAGTACGGCAAGAGGGCACACCGCAGCAAGGAAATCTTCGAGAAGCACGGTTTCCACCTGGTCTACGACAAAGACATCGACCAGAGCATAGGCGACGGCTTCTTCTACACCATGGGCTACGAAGGCCTGAACAACCTGCAGCTGCTCACCCTCCTCATGCGCTGCGGCATCAACGCCATAGCGCTGAACTCCACCGGCAGCGGCAAGCAGGGCATCAGGGTGTGCGTCTCCCAGATGGTGTGCGACGCCGATTTCGAACGCCTCGACGAAAGGCTCACCTTATTCGAGAAACTTATCTGAGATGAAATACGTTAGCGCAGACGAAGCGGTAAAGTGCATCAACAGCGGCGACGCCGTGTTCTTCCAGGGAAGCACCTCCGTCCCCGAGCTCATCCAGCAGGCCCTTGCGAAGAGGGCCCCGGAGCTCCGCGGAGTCCAGATCTTCTCCGGATTCAACATCACCTCGCGCCCCGCAGCCTTCACCGCCAATCCCGAGTACAAGGAATCCTTCCTCATCAACAGCATCTTCCCCTCGCCCGACATCCGTAAATGGATAAACGACGGCTGGGGCACCATGACCCCCGTGTTCCTCAGCGAAGCCCCCGGCCTTTTCCGCCGCAAGGAGCTTCCCATGGACGTGGCCGTCATCAACTGCTCGCTCCCCGACGAGAACGGCTACTGCTCCTACGGAGTCTCGGCCGACCTTGCCGTGTCGGCAGTGGAATGCGCATCCAAGGTCATCGCCCAGGTGAACAAGAGCGTCCCCTACCTTTACGGAGACTGCATGATCCACGAGAGCAAGATCACCGCCGCGGTGCTCTGCGACGAGCCCTGCGTGGACATGAAGCTGGGAGAGCCCAATGAGATAGAGGCGGCGATAGGCCGCAACGTGGCTGCCGAAATTCCCGACGGCGCATGCCTGCAGATAGGCGTGGGCGGCATTCCGAACGCCACCCTCAACGCCCTCAGGGACCACAAGCACCTCGGGCTTCACACCGAGGCCATGACCGACGGCGTCTACCGCCTGATGCAGTCGGGCGCCCTGGACAATTCCCTAAAGAAGGTGCATCCCGGAGTGGGCATCGCCTCCCTTTGCATGGGCTCGGCCGACGTCTACAAGGCCATGGACCACAACAAGGCTGTCGAGTTCTACGACGTGGCCTACACCAACGACCCGGCCATAATCCGCCAGAATCCCAAGGCCTGCGCCATCAATTCCGCAATCGAGGTGGACCTTACCGGACAGGTGTGCGCCGACTCCATCGGCGAACGCATCTATTCCAGCGTGGGCGGACAGCACGACTTCATGTACGGCTGTTCCCTGGCCGAAGGGGGCAAGACCTTCATCGCCCTGCCTTCCCGCACCAACAAGGGTCAGGGAAAGATAGTGGCCAACCTGCAGCCCGGCGCCGGTGTGGTGACCACCCGTTTCCAGACCCAGTTCGTGGCTACTGAATGGGGCATCGCCTATCTGCGCGACAAGAATCTCGCGCAAAGGGCCAAGGCACTCATTGCAATCGCCCATCCCGACGACCGCGAAGAGCTCGAGAAGGCTGCCTGCAAGCGTTTCGGCTACTCATTCCTCAGGCTCAAGTAGTCCTGTCTGAAAAGAAAACGGGCAGCTTCCAAATTATGGCGGCTGCTTGTTTTTTTTATTATATTTGCGAGGAACAATTATTGCAGTTTAAGTACAAAAACATAGTATCATGTCACTCAACAAAGTAATGCTTATCGGTAACGTTGGAAGAGAACCGGAGATACGTTACCTTGACGGAAACAACGGCGGCACCAAGGTCGCCACATTCACCCTTGCCACTTCTGAAAAATACCGCGACCGCAGCGGCGAGCTTCGCGAGAACACCGAATGGCACAACATCGTAGCCTGGCGCAATTCTGCGGACGTAGCAGAAAAGTTTGTCCACAAGGGCACCCAGCTCTATATCGAAGGACGCCTCCGCACCC
>JAFZLP010000088.1 GCA_017551405.1 Bacteroidales bacterium | reverse complement strand
TCCAAAACCTTAAAGCCATTTTGCAGCAAAAACTATTTTTCTTTATTGCCTTCTAGAAGAAAACCACCTCTTTACCTTCGATGGCGCTCATGAGGCTGTTGCCGAGACGGCTCACACCGAAACGGAAAGTCTCCTTGTTCATCCATTCGGGGCCGAGGATTTCGAGGCCGATGTGATAGTAGCAGAGGGCGTCCTTGGCATTGGAGATGCCGCCGGCGGCCTTAAAACCGACCTTAATGCCGGTCTTGAGGTAGAAAGCCTTGATGCATTCGCACATGATGTACGCCGCCTCCGGAGTGGCGTTCACATCCACCTTGCCGGTACTGGTCTTGATGAAATCGGCGCCGGCCTCCATCGCCAGGAAAGAAGCCTCTGCGATGTTTTCGGGAGAGCCGAGCAGACCGGTCTCGAGGATGACCTTGAGCACCACGCGGCGTCCGAGCTTCTTGCCGCAGGCGTCAATCGCCGCCTTCATGGCGCGGATCTCGGCGGCTGCAGCTTCCATATCGCCCGCAAGGAAAGAATTGAGAGCCAATACGATATCCACCTCGTCAGCCCCGTTCTCGACCGCCAGTTCGCACTCGCGCACCTTCACTTCGAGGAAACTCTGGGCGCTGGGGAAACAGCTCGCCACGGTGGTGACGTGCAGCTCTTCGGAAGGACGGGCAGCCTTTACCACCGGAGCGAAATTGGGATACACGCACACCGATGCCGGGAGCGGATAGGAGGGATACTCGCGGCGCAGACGCACCACCTTTTCGACGAATTTCTTCACGCCTTCAGGGGTGTCCTGGGTGCGCAGCGTGGTAAGGTCCATGAAGGAGAAGCATGTTTTGAGGATTTCGGGTGAGTCGAGATCCTTTTCGCTTCCAACGATTTTGCCGAGCGCCGCCTTCATCGCCTCGATGTCGGGGGCATAATTGTACTTCTGTGAATATGTCATGACTTTATCTGAATTTTAAACCCTTCATCTATAAGCGGTTGCACGAGGGAGCGCATTTCCTCCCCGGTGAACTTGCTTAAACCCTCCCCCGGAACGGGGCGGTCTATGGTGTAGACCATTATCTCGCGGGGACGAAGCTTCCGGACTATGTCCATCCAGGGGCCGAGGATTTCCTGCGAGGAAGAATCGAAGCCGGGGGCGCGGAGGAACATGGTCTGGAGAATGAAATCCCCCTCGAAGGCGGCCAGGTTGCGTACGACGTCGTCAACGTGGTAATCGCCCTGCGGATGATTGATAACCCGCACCGCTTCGTCGGTGGGAGCATCCAGTTTGAGGATGGGCTTGTCCACCTTCCTGAGCGCATCGAAAACCTCCTTCCTGCCGATCATAGTGGCATTCGAGAGCACCGACACGACCGCATTCGGATAGTACTTGTCACGCAGGGCCAGGGTGTCGTCGATTATCTGCGGGAACTCCGGATTGAGGGTGGGTTCACCGTCTCCCGAGAAAGTGATGGAGTCAATGGGGACACCGGCCGCGGCACACTCAGTGAGCTTAGCCTCGAGCGCGGAACGGACCTTCGAGGCGGAGGGCAGCTTGCTGTCGCCGCGTCCGTCCCGATTCCAACCGCATTCGCAGTAAATGCAGTCGAAATTACAGATCTTCCCTCTCTCTGGGAGCAGGTTTATCCCGAGTGAGTTCCCGAGCCGTCTCGACCGTATCGGCCCGAACACTGTCTCTTCGCGTAACATAAAAATCTTTTCCTATTAGCGTATCTCGCTGGAAATCAACATATTTTGGAGCATACTTATGCAGGTATTGCTCCAGCTCCTGAATCGCTTTCTCGCGTATGGTTTCCTCTTTTACCGTAACCAGCTCCTTTTCGAGGATGTCGGCGGCACGTTCGTAAACCTTCGCATATATGGGGGGATACTTCAGGTAATACTTCAGGCTTTTGTCGTAGTCTTTGAACGAATAGCCGTATTTATCGAAAATAAGCCCGTAAAACAGCGTGGTATCGGCAACGCGCCTGGCCGCCCGGTTGTTAGAAATCCACTGGTCGGCAAGCAGCATTTCGGCAGTGATCCGCGCGAATTTCTTCTCGGGAATCACCCTCGCGCGCTTGGTGCACGCGGAAAGCGCGAGCACAAGCGCGAGTGCGGCCAATGCGTGTCTTACTGCGGGTTTCATCGGAGTTCGGCGCCGAAATCTTTCTTGAAGCTGTCCAGAATCCTGTTCATGATACGCTCCACGTCCTCGTCGGTGAGGGTGCGCTCGTTGTCGCGCAGCACGAAACTCATGGCATACTGTTTCTTGCCGAACGGGATCTTGTCGCCGCGGTAGACGTCGAACAGGCCCACCTGACGCAGGAGATGCTTTGCATTCCTGAACGCCGAGGCGCGGAGCTCGCCGTAGCTGACCTTCTCGTCGAGAAGAAGCGCGAGGTCGCGGCGCACCTGCGGGAACTGCGGAAGCTCGCTGAAGGTGATCTTGCCCCTCTTGATGAGAGTGAAGAGCTCGTTCCAGTTGATCTCGCACGCAACGACCTCCTGCTTGATGCCGAAGCGCTTGGCAAGGGCGGGCTTGACCACGCCGATGACGGCCAGCTGCCTGCTCGAGCCGGGAAGGCAGTATTTCAAGCCTTCGGAGAAGACGTCTTCGGGAGCGGGAGCGGACGGGAGCTGGTAAAGGTCGATCCCGTAACGCTTCATGAGCAGCTCGAGATAGCCTTTGAGCTGGTAGAAATCACCCTTGCGGGCAGCTGCGTCCCAGTTCTTTTCGGGGGTGCCGCTCATGAACATGGCGAAGCACGGATGCTCTTCGTAGCCTTCGAGAGTCTCGGAAGACTTTTCGGGAAGGCGCTGATATACAGAGCCGTACTCGAACGTCTTGACGCGGTAGATCTGACGGTTCACATTGTACGCGACCACCTCGAGACCGTTCATGATGAGGGTCTGCCTCATCACGGCGAGATCGGAGCTGAGGGGGTTCACAATATGCACGCAGCGCTCCGCCGGGAAGGCGGTCAGGTCCCTGTAGTAGTCTTCCCTGGTGAGCGAGTTGTTCATGGTTTCAGTGAAGCCGTTGGCAGCCAGGAAGTTGCTTATCTGGTTGCGGGTGGCTTCGGGATCCGGCTTGGGTGTAGCGTTCACGCTCATCTTCATGTGATGCGGAAGCGCGATGTTGTCGTAGCCGTAGATCCTGAGGATTTCCTCAATCACGTCGGCGGGACGGTAAACGTCTATCATATAGGACGGAGCCTCCACCGTGGCGCCATGCTCGTCTTTCTTCAGGAACTCGTAACGGAGGGCTCCCAGTATGGTTTCGATCGCCTCACGGCCAATCTTCTGGCCCACGAACGCATCGATGCGGTCGTAGTCGATGTCGATGACCTTGTGCTCTATCTTCTTCGGGTACACTTCCTGAATGCCGCCTTCCACATGGCCTCCGGCCAGCTCGAGCACCAGCAGCGCCGCGCGCTTGAGGGCGTAGATGACCACGTCGGGGTCGCATCCGCGCTCGTAACGGAACGAGGCGTCGGTCTGCAGGCCCTGGCTCTTGGAGGTACGGCGTATGCTTGCGGGATCGAAATAGGCGCTTTCGATGAACAGGTCGGTGGTGGATTCGCTCACGCCGCTTTCCTCGCCGCCGAACACGCCGGCTATGCACATCGGGCCTTCGGCGTTGGCGATCACCATGTCATTGGCGCTGAGCTTGCGGTCCACACCGTCGAGCGTGCGTATGGGTTCGCCTTCGGCGGCCCTGCGGACTATCACCTTTCCTCCCTTGATCTTGGAGGCGTCGAAGGTGTGCAGGGGCTGCCCCAGTTCGAACAGCACGAAATTGGAGATGTCCACCACGTTGTTGATGGGATGCAGGCCGATGCTGAGGAGCTTCTGCTGCAGCCACTCGGGGGACGGTCCGACCTTTATTCCCCTGATGGTGAGGCCGGTATAGCGGGGTGCGCCCTCGCTGTCGAGCACCTCGACAGGGATGCCCTGGCCCTCACCCGCCTTGAAGGCGGAGACATCGGGATAGTTGATTCCGCCCCTCTTCCTGTTCAGGGCCATCCATGCGTATATGTCGCGGGCGACACCGATGTGCGAAGCCGCATCGACCCTGTTGGCGGTGAGTTCATACTCTATCACGGCCATGGTCTTCAGGTGCAGATACTCTTTTGCGGGAGTGCCCACCACGGCATCGGCCGGCAGCACCATGATGCCGTCGTGGCTGGTGCCTATGCCGAGTTCGTCTTCGGCGCAGATCATGCCGAACGACTCCACTCCGCGGATCTTGCTTTTCTTAATCTTGAAGTCTCCGGGGAGCACGGCGCCTATCCTTGCGAAGAGCACCTTCTGTCCGGCAGCCACGTTGGGAGCGCCGCAAACCACGGTAAGGGGCTCTCCGGTGCCGTCGTCGACCTTGGTCACATGGAGATGGTCAGAATCGGGATGGGGCTCGCATTCAAGCACTTGCGCCACTACCACGCCGGCGAGTCCGCCGGGGACTTCCTCCTCTTCCTCGACACCCGCGACCTCTATGCCGATATTAGTCATCACCTCGGCCACCTGTGCGGGCGTGAGGTCACAGTCGAGATACTCCTTAAGCCAATTGTAAGAAACTTTCATATGTTATTGTTTTTTTATGTCTTCGGGGTTGAACAGACTCTCCACGAACTCGGAGCGGTCGAAGGGTTTCAGGTCGTCGATGCCCTCTCCGGTGCCAATGAAGCGTACCGGAGTGCGGAAACTGTCCGTGAGGCCCACTACCACTCCGCCCTTTGCGGTGCCGTCCAGCTTGGTGACTACCATGGAGGTGACAGTGGTGGCGCGCGCGAACTCCCTGGCCTGCTGGAAGGCGTTCTGGCCGGTGGAGGCATCCAGGATGAGCATCACCTCGTCGGGTGCGCCGGGGAAAGCCTTGCCGCACACGTTGCGGATCTTGCTCAGCTCGTTCATGAGGTCTGTGCGGTTGTGCAGACGGCCGGCGGTGTCGATGAGCACCACATCGGCCCCCTTTGCCACGGCGCTCTTCACCGTGTCGAAGGCGACGGAAGCGGGATCTGCCCCCATCTTCTGCTTGACGATGTCCACTCCGGCGCGCTGCGCCCAGATGTCCAGCTGGTCTACTGCGGCCGCGCGGAAAGTGTCGGCGGCGCCCAGCACCACCTTCTTGCCCTGGCTCTTGAACAGATGCGCGAGCTTGCCGATGGTGGTGGTCTTGCCCACTCCGTTCACGCCGACTACCAGGATGACATAGGGCTTGCGGTCCATTACCATGGGGCCGGCCCCCTCGACGTCGAGCAGTTTGCCGATTTCGTCGCGCAGATAACCCACCAGCTCGTCGAAGGACATCATCTTGTCCCTTGCGACGCGCTCCTCCAGATTGTCGATGATCTTGAGCGTGGTATCCACGCCCATGTCACTTTCAATCAGGGCCTCCTCTATGTTGTCCAGGGTATCGTCGTCCACCCTGGACTTCCCGGCTACGGCTCGGGTTATCTTTTGAAAGAAATTCAGTGCCATACTGTCTGCAATCAACAAATATAGTCATTTTAAAGCAAAAATGGAGCCGCTCCGGCATGGAACGGCCCCAATTTCAGATATTGATTATGTTTTACTTCTTGTTTGCGAAGTAATCCTTGGCCTTGTCGGCGTCTACAAGCTGCTCCGTGAAGACATAGGCTCCGGTCTTGGGAGACTTGTCCATGCGGATGCACTTGACCATGCTCCTGGAGCCGGCCTTTGCTGCGAATGTTGCAACGGCTTTCTTTGCCATAATCTATTCTCCTTTTACTTTATTTCACGATGAACGGTGACCTTCTTGAGGAAAGGATTGTATTTCTTGCGCTCGAGACGGTCGGGAGTGTTCTTCTTGTTCTTGGTGGTAATGTAACGAGACATTCCGGGTACACCGCTTTCCTTCTGTTCGGTGCATTCGAGGATGACCTGCACCCTGTTTCCTTTTGCTTTCTTTGCCATAATTCAAAAATTTAAACAAGGTCTACAAATCCTGCCTTGCGGGCTTTGGCGAGAGTGGCGTCGAGGCCGTTCTTCTCGATTTCCCTGATACCCTTGCAGGACACTTTAAGGGTGATGTACCTCTGCTCCGCCTCGCTCCAGAACTTCTTGTTCTTGAGGTTGAGGGAGAAGTCGCGCTTGGTACGCAGCTTGGAATGGGCAACATTGTTGCCTTTCATTCTTTTCCTTCCGGTTATTTGACAAACTTTTGCCATGACTTTATAATTTTTAATTTTTATTTCATTTTGCAGGCCGCACAAACTTCAAAAATCTGCGCCACCTTATGTTTTGCGGAAAATGCTTTCCGCGTACTGTCGAGAGCCAGATCAGGGACGGGGTTCCGACGATATGGTCTTCGGGGACGAAGCCCCAGTACCTGGAGTCGAGGGAATTGTGCCTGTTGTCTCCCATCATAAAGTAGTAGTCCTGAGCGAAGGTATAAGTGCCTTCTTCCAGAGCTTTTTCGGGATCGTGATGCTCATAGTCGCGGATAAGCCTCTCGTACAGAGGATAATTCTCTTCCGTAAGCTCCACAGTGGCTCCCTTTTTGGGAATCCAGAGCGGACCGAAGAAATCGCGCGTCCAATGATAGTTCTCGCTGAAGGGGAAAATGGAAAGATATCCATCCGGTTCATCGGCCGGATACCAGTCCAGATTCGCTTCCACGCTGACCACGTTGCTGTAAGACTCGATCTGCGAAAGCATTTCCTCTGTGAGCGGCATCGCCGGATAACCGGGGAGGCTCGCATCGAAATAGAGCTCGTCAAGATTCAGGCCCAGCTTGGACAGAACCTTTGAATTGATTCTGCCGCCGGACGTCGTGACCCTGTAGCTGAGCTGCTGGCCGTCATAGACCTTTTGCTTTTCGCCGTTCACCCAAACGAGGCCCTCACGGACTTCGAGGGTGTCGCCGCTCACGGCCACACATCTTTTCACGTAGTGGTCTTTCTTGTCCGAAGGACGGACAATCACGGGACCCAGATTGTCAATGACCTGTTTTCTCCCCATCATGCGGCAAAGGGCGTAATAGTCTTCTGCCGGGGCTTTCCGGAGAACGGTATCTCCGTTGGGGAAGCCGAAAACCACACAGTCTCCGCGTCTTACTTCCCTGAAACCTTTCAGCCGCCTGTAATCATTTTGAATGAGTGTCGAATATGACTCCTTTCCAAAGATTACGTTGTGCGTAAAGGGTATGGTCAGGGGCGTTTCGGGAACGCGTGGCCCATATGTCAATTTGCTCACGAAGAGATGGTCTCCGGTATAGAGAGTACTCTCCATCGAGGAAGAAGGAATCTTGAATGCCTGGAAGAAGAACATGTTGATGAAGGTGACCACAATTACCGCGAAGACGATGGCGTCGAGCCAGTCATTTGCCGCGCTGTGTTTTTCGCCTTCCTTGTAGCGTTTTTTCCAGAAGTTCCAATGCACCTTCCGAGTAATGAAGATGTCAAAGACAACTACCAGGCCGAACAGCCACCAGAAGTTCCCCAGCCAGACGACCCACAGGACGTAGAGCAAAGCCCAGAAAGTGAACTTTGTCCACTTGTTTCCCGTGAATTCCTTCAGGCTCACAACTTTATTGCTACTTTACAGATTTTACGATGGCTTCGAAAGCCTGCGGATTGTTCATGGCCAGGTCGGCGAGCACCTTGCGGTTGAGGCCGATGTTCTCCTTGGCGAGTTTGCCCATGAACTGGGAGTAGGTAAGGCCATACTGGCGTGCGGCGGCGTTGATGCGCTGGATCCAGAGGGCACGGAAAGCACCCTTCTTGCGGCGACGGTCGCGATACGCGTAGGAAAGACCTTTTTCGTAGGTGTTCTTAGCAACGGTCCAGACATTGTTCCTGGCGCCGAAATTGCCGCGGGTTCTGCTGAGAACCTTCTTACGGCGAGCCCTGGAGGCTACAGAGTTTACACTTCTTGGCATGATTCTTTGCTTTTAGAGGACTAACAATTCCTTGACCTGCTTGACGTTGGTCTTGTCGAGGATAGCGAAATGATCAAGATTGCGTTTCTGCTTCTTGGTCTTCTTGGTGAGGATGTGGCTGTGGTAAGCGTGCTTCCTCTTGATTTTTCCCGATCCGGTAAGCGCAAAACGCTTTTTGGCACCGGAGTTGGTTTTAAGCTTTGCCATTTTGTTTGGTTTTTAATTAATATTACAATATACCGTTCACACGGATTATTTCTTTTTAACCGGGGCGATCATGATGTTCATGCGCTTGCCCTCGAGGGTAGGCATGGTTTCGGCCCTGCCGAACTCTTCCAGTTCCACCGCAAAGCGGAGCAGCTGTTTCTCGCCCTGGTCTTTGAACATGATGCTGCGGCCCCTGAAGAAGATTGTAGCCTTTACCTTGGAACCCTCCTGGAGGAACTCCTGGGCATGTTTGAGCTTGAACTGAAAGTCGTGCTCGTCGGTATTGGGCCCGAAGCGGATTTCCTTGATGACCACCTTGGTGGAGTTGGCCTTCATCTCCTTGGCCCTCTTCTTCTGCTGGTAGCTGTACTTTTGGTAATCCAGAATCTTGCAGACGGGGGGATCGGCCTTGGCGCTGATCTCCACCAGATCAAGCTCCATTTCGTCCGCCATTGCGAGAGCCTTCGAGATCGGATAGATGCCCGGTTCGGGGATGTTGTCTCCTACGAGACGCACCTGTGCGGCATGAATCTGATTGTTGATCGCAAGTTCGTTCTCGTCTTTCTTCTGGTTCAGACGGGGGTCCGGCTTGCGTCCGCCCGGTTTGTAGGTGGGCTTCGGTCTGTAAGGTCCTGGCATTAACTAGTTTTTAAGTTCTTCTGCTACTGCAGCTTCAATGTATTTTACAAATTCCTGTGCGGCCATAGTCCCGACGTTCACGCCATCCCTTCTTACGGAGACGGTGCCGTCGGCGGCTTCCTTTTCGCCTACAATCGCAATCAGAGGCACTCTGAGAAGGGATATATCCCTGATTCTCTTACCGAGAGTCTCATTGCGGTCGTCTATGGAAGCGCGAATTTCGGAATTTTTCAGCAATTCGCAAACTTTTTTTGCATAATCTGTAAATTTCTCGCTGATTGGCAGCACTTTAACCTGATCTGGAGAGAGCCACAGGGGCAGATGTCCGGCGGTGTGTTCGAGAAGCACGGCGGTAAAGCGCTCGATGCTTCCGAAGGGTGCGCGGTGAATCATCACGGGGCGCTGCTTGCTGCCGTCGGCGTCGGTGTATTCGAGCTCGAAGCGTTCGGGCAGGTTGTAGTCGACCTGGATGGTGCCGAGCTGCCACTCGCGGCCGAGGGCATCCTTGAGCATGAAGTCGAGCTTGGGGCCGTAGAACGCCGCCTCGCCGTATTCCACCTTGGCGGGAAGGCCCTTCTCTTCGCAGCTTTCGATGATGGCCCTTTCGGCCCTCTCCCAGTTCTCTTCGCTGCCGATGTACTTCTCGCGGTTCACCTTGTCGCGCAGGGAAATCTGTGCGGTGAACTTGTCGAACTTGAACACCTTGAAGACATACTGGATGAGGTCGATGACCTTCTTGAACTCTTCCTTGAGCTGGTCTGGACGCACGTACATGTGGGCGTCGTCCTGGGTGAAGCTGCGCACGCGGGTAAGCCCGTGGAGCTCACCGCT
>JAFZLP010000087.1 GCA_017551405.1 Bacteroidales bacterium | reverse complement strand
CTTACCTTCCCCTCCGGGATGTGTCCGGGCCAGCATATTATCATAGGTACGCGTATGCCGCCTTCGTAGACATCGCGCTTGTAGCCCCTGAAAGGCCCGTTGCTGTCGAAGAAGTCGGGATCCGCGCCGCCTTCCATGTGGGGGCCGTTGTCGGAGGCGAAGATGATCACTGTGTTGTCCAGCTGGCCGTTTTCGCGCAGGCGCTCCACAATCTGGCCCACGTATACGTCGAGCCTGGCTACCATGGCCGCAAAGGTGGCGCGGGGATAATCCTGGGAATAGTAGCCGCCTTTGCGGAAGCCCCACATGCCCTCTGTGGTGCCGTTGTATGGCGTTTCCGGGAACTTTCCCCGGTACTTGGCGATTATGCTGTCTTCGGGTACCGCCAGCTCCGCATGGGGGATGGTGGTGGGATACCACATGAAGAAGCGCTGCCCGTCAGCGGCGGCCCTGTCGAGGAATTCCAGCGCCTTGGCGTGGATCATATCGGCGGAATAAGAGCCCCGGCCGTACGGGACGGAGCCGTCATTGCCGGGGAGTTCCACCCTGGCGGAATCGTCCCAGAGGTGGTCGGGGTAGTAGCTGTGGGCCAGCAGCTGGCAGTTGTAGCCGTAGAAACGGTCCAGCCCCTGAGACAGCGGGTCTCCGCTGGTGCCGATGAAGCCCAGGCCCCATTTGCCGAAGGCGCCGGTGCGGTATCCGGCAGCCTGGAGGTCGTGGAAGATGGTACTCGCGCCTGCGGGCAGGGGATACTGGCCCTCCGGGGCCAGCTCCATGTTGCCGCGGATTGGGGTATGCCCGCTGTGGGTGCCGGTAATGAGGCAGGAGCGGGAAGGGGCGCTCACCGTAGTGCCACTGTAGCACTGGGTGAAGCGTATCCCGCGGGCGGCCAGGCTGTCGATGTTGGGAGTATCGAACAGCTTCTGCCCATAGCAGCCGAGATCGCCCCAGCCAAGGTCATCGGCCAGGATGAAGACTATGTTGGGGATCTCTTTGTGGGCACCGGTGCAGCCCATGGCGGCGAGGCCGCCGGAGGCGAGCATCAGGGCTTTTTTGGCAATCTTCCGCGTCATAGCGCAAAAATAATGAAAAAAGCTGACTGAAAATGCTTCAGCCAGCTTCTTGAAATTCAAGTGAATGAACTACAGAGTACCGTTCTGGGCCTTCTGGATCATGTTGCTGTCGGCCTCGATGTAGACCTCGACGCGGCGGTTGAGTGCACGGCCGGCGGCGGTGTCGTTGGAAGCGACGGGCATGTAGAAGGACTTGCCTTCGGTGGTCATGTGGCTGCCGGCGATGCCAAGCTGCTCGAGGAAGTACTTGACGGCGAGAGCCCTTTCAAACGAAAGCTTTTCGTTTATGGCGGAGGAACCGGTGTTGTCGGTGTGGCCCCAGATCTTGATGTTGACGTCGGGCATGTCCTTCATCTTGCTTGCGAACTGATAGAGGGACATGCGGGCCGGGTCTTTGAGCTCGGATTTGCCGGTGTCGAAGAGAATTCCGCTGTCGAAGGTGACCTTGATGGACTCAAGACCGTTGGCGTCGGTTACGGTGGTAACCTGGGCGTTTTCGAGGGAAGCGAGTTCCTGGGCCTTGTTGTCCATCTTCTTGCCGATGAGGACACCGGCGACTCCGCCGATGGCGGTGCCTACGGTTGCGCCGATGGCAGCTGCGCCTGCGCTCTTGCCGAGGAGGCCGCCTACCGCTGCGCCTACGGCTGCGCCGGAACCTGCGCCTACAGCTGCGCCTTTCTGGGTTTTGTTCATGTTACCGCAGGAGCTGATGGACACGACCATCAGGCCGCAGAGGAAAATCGAGATAAATTTTTTCATGTTCTTGTGAGTTTATGGATTTTTTTATTCTTTTGTCGTAAACATACAATTATAGTCATTCCTTTAGAAAAAACCAATGATTTCCTCCAAAAACAGCAGCATTGTCGGCAAAAGTGCAGGAATGCATGTCATTCGTTTCATGATGGCGGTATGCGGAATGATGGCGGCAGTTTCCTGCTGGTACGCTCCGGAAGAGGCAGACGAGGGGGCGGAAGCTCCTTCATGGTATGAGCTTCCCGGGATGGACCTCTCCGCTGATCCCGAAGGGTATCTGGTGAGTTCGTCCGATCCTACGCAGTACTATGCGTGGCACTACTTCACCATGGCGGGAAAGGAATACCGCAATTATACCGTCTGCTTCAGCTCTGAGCATCATGCGCCCGTCTGGGTGGCCGCACCGCGGCACAGGATGTACTCCAGGCCCGGAGTGAGGCGTACGGAGGCCTACGGGAAGGATCCGCTCATCCCTGCGGACCTGCAGTACCGCTCCGGCAGGGGAGGCGGCAAGTGCAACAGGGGGCATCTGCTTACCAGCGGCGACAGGCTCTGCATCTCCGACGCCAACGTGCAGGTGTTCTATTACTCCAATATCGCGCCTCAGATCATGGAAGGCTTCAACAACGGCGAGCATGCGGGCTGGAACATCCTCGAGGACTTCATCGACACCCAGGTCTGCCCGGATACCCTGTATCAGGTGATAGGCGTTTATTACGAGGACTTTACCGATGGCTACGGCAACCGCGTGAAACCCTACAGGCTGCCCTCCTACGGTGGCAGGTCCGACGTGGACAGGCCCACCATGTTCTATTACGCCGTGCTGCGCACGAAGGCGGGAAACACCCGCAAGGCCCTGTCGGAATGCAGTTCCGATGAGCTGAAATGCGCGGCCTTCCTCCGCTGCAATACCGGAAAGCTTGAAGATCAGGCGGTTACAAAGGCAGAGATGATGAGCATCGCAGAGCTGGAGAAGCTTACGGGCCTGCGTTTCTTCGTGAATGTGCCTCAGGCGCCGAAATCCGTTTGCCGTCCGTCGGACTGGGGACTATAACTCGAAATAATGTGAAAAAAAGTTTGCATTTATAAATTTATTTACTAAATTTGCAAAGAAGATGAAAAATAATACATCATATTCCTCACTTCGATGGTGGCGTCTGGCATAATCTTCGGCCAGGCTATGAATATGATGTAAGTGGTAAAATGCCCCAGTAGGTGCGGCTGTACCGAAAAGGCGATTAAATAGATGCCTGTCCGAATGCGTGGACAGGCGTTTTTTGTTTATTCATTAATCCTTAACTATATGAGACAGAAAAAATTCATGCTCCCCGAGAGCGAAATCCCAACAGCATGGTACAATGTTCAGGCCGACATGCCCAACAAGCCCTATCTGCCGCTCAACCCGGCCACTGGCGAGCCCCTCAAGGCCGAGGACATGTTCGCCATCTTCCCGGAGGAATGTGCAAGGCAGGAACTCAACAGGACCGACCGGTTCATTCCCATTCCCGAAGCGGTGAGGGAGAAGTACTCCTCGTACCGATGCACTCCGCTGGTGCGTGCGTACGGCCTGGAAGAGGCCCTCGGCACTCCTGCGCACATCTATTTCAAGAATGAGAGCGTGAGCCCCGCCGGCTCCCACAAGCTCAACTCCGCCCTCGCGCAGGCCTATTATGCCAAGCAGGAGGGAACCACCAACATCACCACCGAGACCGGCGCGGGACAGTGGGGAGGCGCCCTCTCCTATGCCGCGAGGGCGTTCGGGCTCGAGCTGGCTGTCTATATGGTCAAGATCTCCTATGAGCAGAAGCCCTACCGCCGCAGCATCATGCAGACCTTCGGTGCAAACGTAACTCCTTCTCCTTCAATGAGTACGCGTGCGGGTAAAGACATCATCACCTACGATCCGAACAACCAGGGATCGCTCGGAACCGCCATTTCCGAGGCGCTCGAACTTGCGCGCACCACTCCGCACTGCAAGTACGTTCTGGGATCGGTTCTGAACCATGTCTGCCTGCATCAGACCGTGATCGGCCTCGAGGCCGAAAAGCAGATGGAGCTGGCGGGCGAGTATCCCGACATCGTGATCGGCTGCTTCGGCGGAGGCAGCAACTTCAGCGGCATCTCCCTGCCTTTCCTCAGGCACAACTTCTTCGACGGCAAGAAGACCCGCTTCATCGCCGCCGAGCCTTCATCCTGCCCCAAGCTCACCAAGGGCGTCTACCTTTACGATTTCGGCGACGTGGCCGGTTATACTCCGAAGCTCGCCATGTATACCCTCGGCCACAACTTCAGGCCGGCCAATATCCATGCCGGCGGCCTGCGCTATCACGGTTCGGGCAGCATAGTGGCCCAGCTGCTCAAGGACGGCTTCATCGAGGCTGTCGACATCGAACAGCTCGACTCCTTCAAGGCCGGAACCCTGTTTGCCCGCACCGAGGGCATCATTCCCGCTCCCGAGAGCTGCCATGCCATCGCCGCGACCGTCAAGGAAGCCCTGGAATGCAAAAAGACCGGAGAAAAGAAGACCATTCTCTTCAATCTCTCCGGCCATGGACTCGTGGATATGAGTGCTTACGACCAGTATATCGCCGGTGACCTCGTAAACTATACCGTCACCGAAAAGGATGTCCTGGAGAACTTAGCAAAAAGCGACCTGGACCCCGCCAAGGCCCTCTAGGCTGCGCTCTTCGATGATTTTTCGGAGCCCATCCTCCAATGCCCCGGCCATCACTGCCTGGCCCTGCGCATTGGGATGGGCTCCGTCTTCGCACAGAAGCTTTCCATAGTCCGGCCTCGAATAGAAGGGAGACGTGACGTCAATCACGGGCACGCCCTTGCGGGATGCCATTTCGAGGACGCGGCAGTTGTACATTTCATGCCATTCCCTGATGAAATCGGGGGTGCCGCCCAGCCAGTCCAGCACGTTCCTGCGGCCTTCTTCGCTGAAGCCGCGGGTGATGTGGGCGAAGTATTTTTCGGGATCCACCGGGGGGAGAGTCAGGATAACGGGAGACGCGCCGTGTTCGCGCACGCGGTCCACTATCCTGCCGTATTTCATGCTGAATTCGGTGACGGGCATGTTCGGGAGATGCCTTAGGCCGGGATCCGCCGCAATAGCGCTCCAATTGAAGTCGCAGTCGTTTCCTTCGAATTCCAGAAGGGTGAAGTCGTATCCACTTATTCTTATGTTTTTCATTTTCGTATTGTTTTCGGTGCAAAAGTAGTTTCGTTTTTTAATCTGGAGACCAAACTGTGACGGGGATGAACACTTTGTGACGAAAGTGCTGTTTTTGGGACAAAAAGCGCATTTTTGGGATAAAATCAGGATATTTTGTATCTTTGTCCCAACAAATCAAGGGACTAAAATGCGCAATCTGCCTAAACTGTTTTTCTCCTGGCCGGCGTTTTTTGTATACGTGGGCGGGTGCTCCCTGTTCTTTCTCGCATTCACCGTGGTCTACGACCCGTTCTCGATGCGCGACTTCCTGGACATGGGCCGCGGGCTGTATTCCCTCAATCTTTCCATCCTCTTCGCCATAGTGCTGGTGCTGCTGGCCTG
>JAFZLP010000008.1 GCA_017551405.1 Bacteroidales bacterium | reverse complement strand
TGAACTCCTGCATGCGCCTGCGCGGATTGTCGGCCAGATACGGGTTCACGTCATGGCAGTCGGCGATGGAGTAGGGCGAGCCGGCGTTTCCCTTCACGAAAGGCTCTCCCATGGAGTGCCTGATCAGCCCGGTATACCATACTGCATCGACTCCGAGACTCTTGAGATACTCGAAGGACGGAGTTTGCCAGTCGCTGAATTTGCCGTTTCCCCACAGACGGGGCAAAACCTGATAGATTATCATTATCTTCTTTTGAATTCTGAGAGTGTGATGGCGGTGGCCACGGCGACGTTGAGCGATTCGGCGGTGGGGCCGGCCGCGAAGGAGGGGATGGTGAGGCGGAGCGTGATCTCCCTTTCAACTTCCGGGGAGATGCCGTCGGCCTCGTTCCCCATGACCACAAGGCCCTGCTTCGGGAGGGCGGCGGAGTAGATGTCCTGCCCATTGAGGAAGGTTCCGAACACGGGAAGGGAGGCTGCAGCGAAGCTTCTGCACAGCTCGGGTAAGTTGCAGTATATTAATCTTTTCCGGAAGATGGCGCCCATTGAGGCCTGAATCACTTTGGGATTGAAGGCCTCCACCGTGTCGGGCGACGCGTAGATGGAATCCACCCCGAACCAGTCGGACAGGCGGAGTATGGTGCCCAGGTTGCCAGGATCCCTGACGGAGTCGAGGGCGAGGCAGAGTCCTTCCGGCTTTCCGGGCGCCGCGGGGAGGGGCTTGCGGACCACGGCGAGCGAGGGAGGGGGAGTGCTGAGGGAGCTGATGCGGGACATCGCCGCCTCGCCGACATCCTCCTTCCTGACCACCTGGACCACTTCCATTCCGGAAGACAGAGCCTCGGCGACCATCTTGTCGCCTTCCACCACGAACAGGCCCAGGGCGTCGCGGAATTTCTTCTCGCGGAGGCTCCGGATCCGCTTGATTTCCATATTGCTCAACATACAAAGGCAAATTTACAGTATTTTTCTTAAATTTGCTGAGTTTATGAAGCGTCTGTTACCGGTTTTGGCCATTTCCCTGCTTGCCGCAGCATGCAGCACCACCCGTGTGCTGGAAGATGGCCAGTACAGGCTCACTCGCAACGAGATCGCCATAGAAGGCGACACCCCCCTCAAGAGTTCCGACATCACCCCGGGCATACGCCAGGGCGCACAGGGGTGGAACCCGTTCATCTGCGTCTACAACTGGTCCAGGAAGGACGGCATCTGGCATAAGCTCGGAATCGCCCCGGAGGTATACGAACCGTCCGAGAGCGCGCTTTCCGCCGACAACATCGCCGGCCGCCTTAAATACCTCGGCTACTACAATTCCAGCGTAAGCGTCACGGAAAAGCCGAAAGGCAGGAAGATGCGCGTAAAGTACACTGTGTACCCCGGCAAACGCTATCTCATTGACAGCCTTGCATTTGACATTCCGTCCGGGGGGTCTTTCCCAGGCGACTTCAACGCCGATACCGCCGCCATCCGGAAGGCCGTCCTGGGCACCTACCTCTCGGAGGACATGCTTGAAAAGGAAAGCGTGCGCTCCACCTCGAGGCTCCGCAACCTGGGTTATTTCGACCTCTCGAAATACAATTATTCCTTCGAGGCGGACACCCTCGAAAACGGCACTGCGTCGCTTCTGTACAGAGTCCACGGCTATACCCGCAACGAAACCGAAGCCTACGACCGGCCGATCAGCCGCTATTACATCGGCAAGGTCGGCGTAACCCATCCCGGCACCCTTCCGTTCAGGGACAAGGTCCTGAGGGGGCTTGCTACCATCCGCCCGGGGCAGGTCTACAGCGAAGACAACGTGAACAACACCTATGCGCGGCTTTCGTCCGTCAGGGTGTTCAGTTCCGTGAACATCGCAATGACCCCGTCCGACAGCAGCACCGTAGACTGCAACATCACCCTCCAGCAGGCGCCCCAGCAGGGTTTCAAGGTGCATCTCGAGGGTTCCACCAATTCTTCGGGCCTGCTTAGCCTTTCGCCCAAGCTGACCTTCTTCCACAAGAACATCTTCCACGGAGGGGAGTGGCTGAACCTGGGCTTCAGCGGCGAGTTCCAGCGCAGATTCAGCGACAATACCTCGGCCACCGAATTCGGTGCCTCGGCGGGTATCAGTTTCCCCAGGTTCATCGGCCTTCCCTACGAGGCTTTCCCCGGGCCGCGGATTCCCCGCACCGAGGTAAACTTCGCATTCAACTACCAGGACCGTCCGGAATACAACAGGCTGGTGGCCTCCACGTCCTACGGCTATTCTGCCAACATGGGCAAGATGTCATACCAGATTTATCCGCTCCAGCTCAATTACGTGCGGCTTCTCGATCTGAGTGACGACTTTGCGAAAACCCTGAAGGAATATCCCTTCCTGGCATACTCCTACCAGAGCCATCTCGACTCCGGTATGGGCGTGACGGTGTATTTCAATACCGATACCGATATAGTCCCGAAAGACTCGTATCTTTCCTACAGGCTGTCCGTGGACCTTTCAGGTAATGTCCTGAGCATGTTCAACAAGCTTCTGCCTGTCGACGAGAACGGGCACTACACCATCTTCGGAGCCCCGTACGCCCAGTATCTCCGTGCGGAATACAGTTTCGCCCAGGCGTGGAAATATGCTGAGAACCAGTCTGTTGCATTCAGGTTCCTGGCCGGGATCGGCTATGCATACGGGAACAGCAGCGCCCTTCCCTTCGAAAAGCAGTTCTATGCCGGCGGCGCCTCGAGCATGAGGGGCTGGCAGGCAAGGTCGCTCGGGCCCGGGCCGGAGCTGATGAATCCCGCATTCTCGATTCCCAGCCAGACCGGAGACGTAAAGCTCGAAGCCAATCTGGAATACCGTTTCAAGGTTGTCTGGAAACTTGAAGGCGCGCTGTTCACCGACGTGGGCAACGTATGGTCCCTGGAAGACAGGGGACCGGGGGGCGGTACTTTCAATCCGGAAGAATTCTATAAATCCCTTGCGGCCGACTGGGGCCTGGGCATAAGGGTGGACCTCACCTTCATCCTCCTCCGTGTCGACTTCGGCATGAAACTGCTCATCCCGTCCAACACCGAAGACATGGGCCGCTTCAACAGCCCGCGCAACTGGCTCAAGGGAGGCAACAACGCCATCCACTTCGGTGTCGGCTATCCTTTCTGATCGTCTTCGGTCCCGTAATATTTCGGCCAGCACTGCTCGAGATACGCCTTGAGGCGGTCTTCGTGGGCATTGTGCTGGGGCTCGTAGAATACCGAGCCTTCCAGGCCCTTGGGGAGGAATTCCTGGTCGACGAAATTGCCTGAATAATCGTGGGCGTACTTGTAGCCGTCGGCATAGCCGAGGTCCTTCATCAGGCTTGTGGGCGCGTTGCGCAGATACAGCGGCACCGCCGCCACTGGATTGTCCTTGGCGGCCTGTGTGGCCCGTTCAAGGGCCATGTAGGAGGCGTTGCTCTTCGGGGAGGAGGCCATGTACACGGCGCACTCGGCCAGGGGGATGCGCGCTTCGGGCATGCCGATTTCATGTACGACCTGGAAAGTCGCGTTGGCGAGCAGAAGTGCGTTGGGATTGGCCAGTCCCACGTCTTCGGCGGCCAGAATGCAGAGCCTGCGGGCTATGAACAGGGGATCTTCGCCGCCTTCGAGCATGCGGCACATGTAATAGACGGCGGCGTTGGGGTCGGAGCCGCGCACGCTCTTTATGAATGCGGAGATGAGGTCGTAATGCATCTCACCGTCTTTGTCGTAGATGGCGATGTTCTCCTGCAGGCATTCGGTCACCAGCTTGTTGGTGATGACGATCTCCGGTTCGCCCGCCCTGGACTCCGTCACGATTTCGAGGATGTTAAGGAGCTTGCGGGCGTCGCCCCCGCTCTGGCGGAACAGGGCCTCCGTCTCTTTCACCTTGATTATCTTCTCCTTCAGCAGCACGTCTTCCTTGACGGCCCTGTCCAGAAGCAGCTTCAGGTCGGGCACTTCGAGGCTCTTGAGGACGAAGACCTGGCAGCGGGACAGGAGGGGAGTGATGACCTCGAAGGACGGATTCTCCGTGGTGGCGCCTATCAGGACGATAATCCCGCTTTCGACGGCGCCGAGGAGTGCATCCTGCTGGGCCTTGTTGAAGCGGTGGATTTCGTCTATGAAGAGGATGGGGGCCTTCGCTCCCGAAAACAGGTTCCTGCCTTTTGCGGAGTCGATCACGTCACGGACGTCCTTGACACCGGCGCTTACCGCGGAAAGGGTGAAGAATTCGCGGTCGAGGGTGTCGGCTATGATGTGTGCGAGGGTGGTTTTCCCGACACCCGGAGGGCCCCACAGTATGAACGAAGAAAGGTTGCCGCTTTCTATCATGTTGCGAAGGATGCAACCCTTGCCGACAAGGTGCCTCTGCCCCACATAATCCTCTAATTTGCGAGGTCTCATGCGTTCTGGAAGGGGAGGAAGCATTTCGTTCATATTCGCTTGATTTTAAATTAAAGTAACAAAATAGTTCAGTGTTATAACATTTTTGTTATAACCCCTTTTGGGCTATATTTTGCGGATGAAGCAGCGACGGCGTTTGCACCAGTCGGGATTGAACAGTTCAAACTGTTTCCGGACCTTGACATTGGTTTCGAGCTCCCCGTTGCTCTCGGCCCACTTGACGCCCATCGCCTGGTATTTGTGGAATATGTCGGCGATGAGGACGGCGTTGACTCCGAGGTTCTGGTATTCGGGCTTAACGCCGATGAGAAGGAGTTCCGCACCGTCGGAATGCTTGATGAAGAGATCGTGCAGGAGATACCACCAGCCGAAGGGGAAGAGCTTGCCGCGGCTCTTCTTGAGGGCGCGTGCGAGGGAGGGCATGGTGACTCCGAAGCCGACCAGCTCGCCCTTGTCGTTCTCGACGGCCGTGAGATAGCGCATGTCCAGGACCTTGAGATAGAAGCCGATGTAGCGGTCGGCCGTTTCCATGGGCAGTTCGGTGACGTTGTAGAGCTCCTTGTAGGTCTCGTTGTCGAGGGCGAATATCTTGTGGGCGTAGTCTTCTTTGCGGACTATCCTGCGGGTGAGCTGGCGGATGTGGAGGTTGTTGCGCTCCAGGACTATCTTCTCCAGCCTTTCGATCTTTTCGGGAAGCTTGTCGGGGACCTGGGCCCTGAATTCCAGCCAGTCCACATCTTTTTCCAGGCCGAATGCCTCCAGATGCTTCTGGTAGTAGGGGTGATTGTAGATCTGGGGCATGGTGCTTTCGCGGTCGAAGCCCTCGATGAGGGTGCCTTCGGGATCCATGTCGGTAAACCCGAGGGGACCGACCATCTCTTCCATGCCGTATTCCCGGCCGAACTCCAGGACCTTGTCGAGCAGGGCCTTGGAAACCTCAATGTCGTCTATGAAGTCTATCCATCCGAAACGGACCTGCCTGTGGTTCCACTGCTCGTTGTTCTTATGATTGACTATGGCTGCCACGCGGCCAGCCTCCTTTCCGTCCTTATAGGCCATGAAGAGCTTGTAGTCGGAGAATTCGGCGGCGGGATTGGTCTTCCTGTCCAGGGTGTCCATCTGGTCGAAGACGAGGTAGGGGACGTAGAATTCGTTGTGGCGGTACAGTTTTTCGGGGAAATTGACGAAGCGGCGCAGCTGGGCGCGGCTTGTGACTTCCTTGATTTCGATAGGCATTTCAGGTCAGGTTTTAAATTTTGTAAATGTACTTATTTTCAGTGAAAAAATCAAATTGTCAAAGTCGGGAATAATGACTATATTCGTGCTCAATAATGAAGGCAATTATCCCGGCAATCTCCCTGTTCCTGGCCCTGGCGGCGTGTCATACGGCCGGGGGGCAGGTC
>JAFZLP010000086.1 GCA_017551405.1 Bacteroidales bacterium | reverse complement strand
GCGAGAAGCTCGGTCATCTTGCCGCGCTCTTCGTCGGAGAAGCCGGCGTTGAAGTGGTTGGTGTCGGGGTTCTTCAGGTCGATCTCTTCGTGGGCCACGTTCATGTCGCCGCAGACGATTACGCCCTTGCGCGAAGCCAGGCCGCACAGGTGCGCCCTGAAGGCGTCTTCCCAGCTCATGCGGTATTCCAGCCGGCGCAGGCCGTCCTGGGAATTGGGGGTATAGACGTTCACCAGGTAGTAATCGGGCATTTCGAGCGTAATCACGCGTCCTTCGGTGTCGTGCTCGGGGATGCCGAGTCCGTTGCTTACGGAAAGCGGCTGCAGCCTCGTATAAATTGCCGTTCCCGAGTAGCCTTTCTTTTCGGCGTAGTTCCAGTAAGAGGTGTATCCGGGGAACTCGAGGTCTATCTGCCCGGCCTGGAGCTTGGTTTCCTGCAGGCAGAAGAAATCGGCGTCCAGCTCCACGAAGATATCGGCGAAGCCTTTGCCCGCCACGGCCCGCAGGCCGTTCACATTCCAGCTGATGAATTTGGTCATTCCAGAGTCCATTCGGCGCCGTCCTTGGTATCTTTCACGTTGATTCCCAGTGCTTTGAGGGAATCGCGGATGTGGTCGGACAGAGCCCAGTCCTTCTCTTCGCGGGCCTTTGCGCGCTCTTCCAGGACCATCTGCATGAGGCCGTCCACGACCTTCATGGAATCGCCGCCGGCGGCGTCTTCGTCTACCAGGCCGAGCACTCCGAAGACTACGTCGTCGAACAGCTGCACCAGGGTGTCGGTGTCGGCTTTGGAGAATTTGATGGTGCCGGCTTTTGCGGAGTTGATGAGGCGCACGGCCTCGAATACCTGCGACAGGGCCACGGGAGTGTTCATGTCGTCGCAGAGGGCCTCGTAGATTCCGTCGAAGACGGCCTTCACCTCCGGGGAAACGCCGGCTGGGCAGGCGTCGGGGGCAATCCCAGTGGGCATCTCGCCGTATGCGAGGACGGGCTCCTTGCGGCCTGCCATGGCGTAAAGGTCCTTGGCGGCCTGCATCACGCGCCTGTATGCCTTTTCGGAGGCCTGCAGGGCCTCGTTGCTGAAGTCGAGCGTGCCGCCGTAATGGGCCTGGAGAATGAAGAAACGGACCGTCATGGGGCTGTAGGCGCGCTCCAGCTTGGGATGCGAGCCGGTGAAAAGCTCGGAAAGGGTGATGAAGTTCCCGAGGCTCTTGCCCATCTTCTGGCCGTTGATGGTGATCATGTTGTTGTGCACCCAGTACCGCACGCCCATGGTGCCGCGTTCGGCTACATTCTGGGCGATCTCGCATTCGTGGTGGGGAAACATGAGGTCTATGCCGCCCCCGTGGATGTCGAATTCCCTGCCGAGATATTTCTCGCCCATGACGGAGCACTCCAGATGCCAGCCCGGGAAGCCTTCGCTCCAGGGGGAGGGCCAGTGCATGATATGCTGCGGCTCCGCCTTCTTCCAGAGGGCGAAATCGTACGGCGCCTTCTTGTCGGACTGCCCGTCCAGCGCGCGGGTGCCTTCGAGGGTGGCGTCGAGGGTGCGGCCGCTGAGGATGCCGTAGTGGTGATCCTTATTGTACTTTTCGACGTCGAAGTAGACGCTGCCGTTGGCCACATAGGCATAGCCGGCGTCGAGAATCTTCTTGACCGCCTCGATCTGCTCGACTATATGGCCGGTCGCGCGCGGTTCGATGGACGGCGGCGCCACGTTGAGCTTGCGCATGGCCTCGTGGTAGCGGAAAGTGCAGTTCTGCACGACCTCCATCGGCTCGAGCTGCTCGAGACGGGCCTTCTTGGCTATTTTGTCTTCCCCTTCGTCGGCATCGTGCTCGAGATGCCCGACGTCAGTGATGTTGCGCACGTAGCGCACCTTGTAACCCAGGTGCCTGAGGAGCTTGAAGAGCACGTCGTAGGTGACTCCCGGCCTTGCATGGCCCAGATGGGCGTCTCCGTATACGGTGGGACCGCAGACATACATGCCCACATGGCCCTCGTTTACGGGTTTGAAGAGCTGTTTTGTACGGGAAAGGGTGTTGGTAAGATAAAGGTCGCGCATAATGTTTTGTAAAAGCATGCAAATTTAATAAAATAATTGCCTAAATTTGTAGATGGATAAACTCTGCATATCATGAAAAAGATTCTTTCGCTTTTCGTGGCTGCACTTGCGCTTGCAGCCTGTGCCCAAAAAGGTCCCATCAAGACTGAAATCCCGCCGCGTCCCGCCGGTCAGACCGACGTTCTCGGCCTTGTCACTCCCGCCCTTGAAACTGTCCGCGTGGGCTTCGTAGGCCTCGGCATGAGGGGTGGCGACGCAGTCGTACGCTACACTTATGTTCCCGGCGTCCAGATCACGGCGCTCTGCGACGTGCTGCCCGAAAGGGTGGAAGAATCGCAGAAAGACCTTGCCGACCGCGGTTTCCCCGCAGCTGCAGGATACAGCGGCGACCTGGAGGCATATAAGAAACTCTGTGAAGATCCCAACGTCGACCTCGTCTACATCTGCACCGACTGGGTGCATCACGTTCCCGTTGCACTGTATGCAATGGAGCACGGAAAGCACGTGGCCATTGAAGTGCCGTCGGCTTACTCCCTGGAAGAGTGCTGGGCCCTCGTGAACATGGCGGAAAAGACCCGTCTGCACTGCATGATCCTGGAGAACTGCTGCTACGACTTCTTCGAGCTCAGCGCCCTGCAGATGGCACAGGAAGGCCTCTTCGGCGAGGTTGTCCACGCTGAAGGCGCCTACTGCCACAATCTCGATCCCTACTGGGATGCATACTGGAACAACTGGAGGCTCGACTTCAACCAGAAGCACCGCGGCGACGTCTATCCCACCCACGGCTTCGGCCCCGTCTGCCAGGTTCTGAACATTCACCGCGGAGACAGGCTCAAGACCCTCGTCGCCCTCGACACCAAGGCTTTCAACGGCCCCAAGCACGTTGCAGCAAGGGGTCTCGCCAATCCTGACCAGTTCGCCAACGGCGACGTCTCCACCACCATGATCAAGACCGAAAACGGCAAGACCATCCTCATCGAGCACGACGTCATGACCCCGCGTCCCTACAACCGCATGTATCAGCTGGTAGGTACCGACGGCTATGCCGGCAAGTATCCCGTAGGCCAGCTCTGCTTCCGCGAAGAGGCCATGGGCGGCGGCGCCATCGACTATCAGAACCTCCAGGGTGAGAAGGTCATCATGGGCGAAGAACTCGAGGCCTTCATGCAGCAGCACCGCAGTCCCATCCTCACTCCTGAACTCGAGGCCCTTGCAAAGCAGGTCGGCGGCCACGGCGGAATGGACTTCATCATGGATTACAGGCTCATCTACTGCCTCCGCAACGGCCTTCCGCTCGACATGGACGTCTACGACCTCGCGGAATGGTGCTGCATCGGCGAGCTTTCCGCCATCTCCATGGAGCATGACGGCGCACCGGTCGAGGTTCCCGACTTCACCCGCGGCCAGTGGAAGAAGATAAACGGTTTCTCCTTCGCTTTCGCAGAATAGCGTCATGGACACAATCGACATCATCAGGCATTTCGCCCTTGACGGCAAGGCTGTCGAGGTCAAGCCCCTCGGGGACGGCTTCATCAACGACACTTTCGTGGTGAAGACCGACGGTCCGCACAAGTACATACTCCAGCGCAAGAACAAGTTTGTCTTCCCGGACGTCCCGGCCATGATGGACAATATCGTGGCGGTCACCACCCACATCAAGAAAAAGGTGCAGGACCCGCTGCGCGAAACGCTCACGGTGGTCCCCACCACGGACGGCAAATACTACTTCCAGACCCCGGACGGCGAATACTGGGCAGTGTGCCTCTTCATTGAAGACACCGTCACCAACGACGTTGCATCCACTCCCGACATGGCCCGCCAGGGCGGTCTGGGCATAGGCCATTTCCAGGCGCTCCTCGCCGATTTCGACAAGCCTCTCGCCGAGGTCATCAAGGGTTTCCACAACATCCGCTGGCGTTTCGTCCAGTGGGACGAGGCCCTGAAGGCCAACAAGGCCGGCAGAATCGACGGCCTCACCGAAGAAATCGCCTTCATCGAAGGCCGCCGCAAAGAGATGCTTGACTTCTGGAAGCTGGTCGAGGACGGCGTACTGCCCATGCGCGTCACCCACAACGACACCAAGCTGAGCAACTTCCTCTTCGACAAGGCCACCGGTAAGGTGCTCTGCGCAATCGACCTCGACACCGTGATGAGCAGCACCTCCCTGAACGACGTCGGCGATGCCATCCGCTCGTATGCCAACAACACCGTCGAGGACGATCCCGACTATTCCAAGGTCTGGATCAGGCTCGACATGTACGAGGCCTACATGGACGGCTATCTGTCGGAAAGGAAGGCTACCCTGAGCGAATCCGAAAAGGAATGGATGGCGTTCGCACCGCTGTACATCACCTACGAGCAGGTGCTCAGGTTCCTGATGGACTACATCGACGGCGACGTCTATTACAAGATCAAATACCCCGAGCACAACCTGGTCCGCACCCGCAGCCAGATGGCCCTGCTCCGCAGCATGGAGGACAACTATCCCGAAATGCGCAAGATAGTGGCCGAACTGCTTGCGAAGGCATAACCGGGCTGTTGCCCCCGATTACTGTGGCGGCTCTGCAATTGCAGGGCCGTCACGCTTTTTTCTTGCGTGAGATGAATATTTCCAGCACTGCGACCAGCACCGCGCCTATGACGAAAAACGCGGCCGCCCAGGGAATCTGGGTGTCGAGGCTCATGTCCGGGGGAGCGATGCCGAGCAGCTTGACAGCCTCGGCTCCGGCAACATCGCCCGCACGGCGCAGCTGCGCCGCGGCAATGGACACCTTGTCGGCCCAGGGCCAGATGGCCACCAGGAAGCCGAGCACAAAGCCGAAGAGGACCAGCATCGTCGGCTTGCCGTGCCTGTCGAGCAGCCAGTGGAGGATCTTCGAGAAGGCGACTATCCCGACAACGCAGCCGACTACGAATACCAGCAGGGGGCCCCAATGGGCCGCGCCTGAGCCTCCGAGCACATGCGAGACGGTGCCGTTGAGCACGTCCAGCATGTAATTGAAGTTGCCCATCATCACCAGTATGAAACTGCCGGCAATGCCGGGGAGTATCATCGAGCACACCGCAAGCGCCCCGCTGAGGAAGGTGTACCACAGCGCGGTGTTGGGGTTGTTCTGGTCGGGATGCTTAATCAGGCAGAGCGAGACGCCTATGCCTATGCCCAGGGCAAGCCACAGCACGTCGGTGAATTTCCAGTCCTTGATGTCGGCCAGGAGCCAGATGGTGGACACCAGGATGAGCCCGAAGAAGAACGACCAGGCCGGGATGGGATAGTAGTCGAGCGCCCATTTGACCACCCTTGCAAGGATGAGGAAGCCCAGCACCATGCCGATTCCCACGGCTACCAGGAACTGCCCGTTGATGGCTTTCCAGAAGCCCTTGACGTCGCCCTTGAAGAGCATCTTCCAGTTCGACAGGGTGAGGAGAGCGTTGAGTGAATCGATGAGCGGCTGGAATATGCCGGTCATGAGGGCGATGGTGCCGGCGGACACGCCGGGGAACACGCCGGCGCCCATGCTGAAGCCTTTCAGGCCATCTGAGGCAGCTTTGCGGAAATTCATTGAAT
>JAFZLP010000085.1 GCA_017551405.1 Bacteroidales bacterium | reverse complement strand
TACATCGGCGACGCCCTCGAAACCGCCCTGGCCGACACCTGCCTGCGAGGCGCAAGGGCCATAGCCACCACCGACATCCTCGTATCCCCGTGGTTCTGGTTCAACAAGTCAAGCAAGGTCCTGCTCATTTCCTTCGCCCGCTCCGGCAACAGTCCCGAAAGCGTAGGCACCGTAAAGGCCATCGAACGTACGGCAGGCAAGGTCGCCCACATTTTCATCACCTGCAATGCAAACGGCGAGCTCGCCAAGATGAAGGGCGACCACATCCTTACCATACTCCTCCCCCCCGAGACCGACGACAAGTCACTGGCAATGACCAGCAGCTATTCCTCCATGTACATAGCATGCTCCCTCATCGCCAACATAGACAATATAGAGGCGCAGCGTAACCTCATTGACACCCTCTCCGACAAGGTCCGCAAGATGATGGACAAGTTCGAGGACGACATCCGCGCTATCGCCGGCAAGGATTTCAAGAGGGCCGTATTCCTCGGTTCCGGCACGCTCAAGGGCGTCGCCGAAGAGTCGAGGCTCAAGCTCCAGGAACTCACCGACGGCGCTGTCATGTGCGCTTTCGACTCGTTCATGGGCTTCCGTCACGGTCCCAAGGCCCTTGTCACCCCCGACGCCCTGCTGGTCTATCTCGTTTCCCCGACAGACGACATCCGCCGCTACGAGCTCGACCTGATCCGCCAGATCAAGGCCGGCCGTGGAGCCCTGGCCTACGTCGCGGTGTGCCGGAATGCCGCTGAACTTGCCGGCGCCGGGCTCGATCTCTGCATCGAAACCGGTCTGCCCGAAGGATTCCCCTCCTGCTACGGCGGAATGGCCTATGTAATTGCAGGCCAGATGCTTGGCCTGTTCAAATCGATTCAGATGGGGCTCAATCCCGACTCCCCGTCCGTTTCAGGAAACATATCCCGCGTAGTGGAAGGCGTTAAACTGTACATCTAGTTCCGCGTCCAATATGCGGTATCGATTAACCACTGATTGAATTACTAACCGATACAACAAATGAAATTAACTCCCATCAGAATCCTGACAGTGCTGGCAATGCTGGCGCTCTCAGTGACGATGTCAGCCCAGACGCACAACGTCACCGGCAAGGTTACCGACTCCTCCACCGGGGAGCCCGTCATCGGCGCCGGAGTGCTGCTCTCGACAGGCGGCGGCACTGTGACTGACTACGACGGCAACTACGTCATCTCCGTTCCGGAGAACGCAGTCATTACCTACTCCTCCCTCGGATACCAGTCCGTTACCAGGGAAGCAGGCAATCAGACAGTGATCAACATCGAGCTCACCCCCGACGACCTCCTCCTCAGTGAAGTGGTCGTGCTGGGTTACACCACCCAGAAAAAGACGGAGCTCACCAGTTCTGTCGTTTCCATGAGCGGTGAAAAGCTCCGTGACGTCGCCACCAACGATGTCGGCAACATGCTTCAGGGCAAGGTTGCCGGTGTTGTGGTCATGAACGGTTCCGGCCGTCCCGGTGAGAGCGCCGACATCCGCATCCGCGGTACAGGCTCCATCACCGCAGGTGCAGGCCCGCTGTACGTCGTGGACGGCGTTGCCGGCGGCAGTTTCAACCCGAATGATATCGAAACCATCACCGTCCTGAAGGACGCCTCCGCTACGGCACTTTACGGTGCGGCAGCTTCCGGCGGCGTCATCGTTGTCACCACCAAGAGCGGCCAGCAGGACAAGACCAATGTTGAATTCAAGGCCAGCGGCGGTGTCAAGCGCGCCCTGATGGGCCGTTTCCATCCCATGAACTCCGAGCAGCTCTATGAGTTCACAAGGTCCATGACCGATCCGGGAGCATTTGCTTCGAGCTATCCCGAGTCCCTGCTCAACCAGGACTTCAACTGGCTTGACAACTGCTTCAAGACCGGCGTGGTGCAGGATTACTACACTTCCGTTTCCGGCAAGTCGGGCAAGGTCAACTACTTCCTCAGCGCAGACCACTACAACGAGCAGGGCACCCTGGTGGGCACCAGTTTCCGCAAGACTTCCGCCCGCATGAACCTGTCCGCCCCCATTGCAGACCGCCTCACCCTTACCCTCCGTCTGAACTATGCCAAGTCGCACGACCGCACGGAGGCCGGCTGGCGCATGATGGAGTATTCCTACTACGCAATGCCGTGGGATATTCCCTATCTGATGGACGCTGACGGAAACTACACTTCCGACTACGTGTACATGGAAAACAACATCCGTCCCGACAACGGTGAAAAATGGTGGACCCAGAACCCGGGCAACATCCTCCACTCGGCCCAGTACAACTACGGCGCCGGCTGGGGTGACAGCCTCACCGGAGACCTCCAGCTCGTCTGGAACGCAACCGACTGGCTCACAATCACTTCCATGAACCGCTACGACACTTCCAACTCCTTCTGGGAAGACTATACCGACCCCCGCACGCTTGAAGGCATCTCCACTTCCGGCGCCCTTGACAACAGCAATTCCGAATGGAGCGGCTGGGGCACCACCAACCTCGCCAAACTTTACAAGACCTTCGGCAACCACGACGTCAACGGCATCGTGGGCTGGGAATACGGCGAAGGGTACGCCCGAAGCCTCGGAGTATCCGGCGACAACATCCCGCAGGGACAGCGCGCCATCTCCAACACCGCCAACTGGATAGGCAGCGGCTCCGACTACCACTCCCGCTCATGGGCTGTTCTCGGACAGGCACAGTACTCCTATATGGGTAAATACATAGTAACGGCTTCCATCCGCTACGACGAGAGCTCCAAGTTCGGTCCCAAGAACCGCGGTGGCTGGTTCCCCGGCGCTTCCGCAGCCTGGATCATCTCCCGCGAGAAATTCCTCGAAGGCAACGAGTTCCTCACCTTCCTCAAGCTCCGTGCAGGTTACGGTAAGACCGGTAACGACAACATTCCCAACTTCGCATACCAGGAAACTTACAGCATGAGCGGCCAGTACAACGGCGCCAAGGCCGGTACCCTGGAGCGCATGGCCAATCCTTACCTGGGTTGGGAAGAGGCCTACATGGCCAGCGTCGGTCTCGACGCCACCCTCCGCGACAACTGGAACGTCACCCTCGACCTCTACCACACCATCAACAGCAAGATCCTCCTCCAGTCCCCCATGCCGCCGTCCTCCGGTTTCTATGCCGTAATGGACAATGTCGGCAAGGTGCGCAACATGGGTGCCGAACTTGCTATCGACGGTGCCGTCATCAACAACAAGGACTTCGGCTGGAACCTCGGCTTCAACATGGGCTTCAACCAGAACCGCGTGCTCGAACTTCCTGAGCATCAGGATATTGTCATGACCCGCGGCGAAGTCAACCAGATTATCTCCGAAGGCAAGGACATCTATTCCTGGTACATGCCCAAGTGGCTCGGCGTCGATCCCGAAACCGGCCTTCCCACGTGGGAAAAACTCGAAACCGACGAAAACGGCAATGTGACCAGCATCACCGTGGTGAACAACTGGAGCGAGGCCACTCCCCAGGTGGTTGGCTCTGCCTCCCCGTGGTTCAGCGGCGGTCTCAACACCTCCCTCCGCCTGAAAGGCTTCACCCTCAGCGCAAACGGCAACTTCGTGGTGGGCAACAAGATCTACAACAAGATCCGCCAGTCCATGGACCATGACGGTGCTTATATCGGCATGAACCTGATGAGCATCGACAACGGTCTCGGCTGGAGCCGCTGGGAGAACCCCGGCGACATCGCCACCCATCCGAAGCCCGTCAACGGCCGTAAGGACGGCTCCGAGAACACCTCGTCCCGCTTCCTCGAGGACGGCAGCTTCTTCCGTCTCAGGAACGTCACCCTGGCATACAACCTGCCCCAGACTTTCCTCCAGAAGGTTAAGATGGCCGGCCTGCGCATCTACGCATCCGCAGACAACATCTTCACCCTGTCCCGCTTCTCCGGTATGGACCCGGAAGTTCGCCTCGACGCCGACACCTACCATCATGCCGGTATGTACACGCAGAACTATCCTATTCCTATGACCGTTACCATGGGCATTGATGTCACTTTCTAACAGAGATCGCTTTATGAAAAAGATATTTGTATTAGGGCTTGCAGCCCTGGCGCTGGTCTCCTGCAACATGGACTTCTATTCTTCCGACGCAATGACGGGAGAACAGCTGGCACAGAATCCCGACGCGCCCCTTTACACCACGGACGGCATCTACACCTATTTCCAGGACAGGATCGCCTACAAGGGCCAGGACGGCGGAGAAAGCGGCAACTACTATGTCCGCCACTACTTCCAGATGTCCGAGCTCCGCGGTGACAACGTGACGGTTTCCGGTATTACCGAAGACCCGTTCATCAACCCGTACCGCTACACCGACGACAATACTGCCAAGAACATCTACTATACCTGGTGGATGGCGTACAAGATCATCTATGCCGCCAACTCCAACCTCGAGTATATTCCCGAGACCTCGGACCTGTTCTGCCACCTCATCGGCGAGAACTACTTCCTCCGTGCATTCGCCCACCTCAACATGGTGACTCTCTTCGCCATGCCGTATGCCGACGGGCGTGACAATCCCGGAGTTCCGCTGCGCACCAGCACCGACACCTTCGGCGCCACCACCCGCGCTACCGTTGGCGAGGTCTACGACCAGATTAAAGACGACCTCATCAAGGCCAAGGAATATCTGGTCAAGGGCGAAGCCCAGCGCACCGGCGGCAGCAAGGCATATGTCACCCTCGATGCAGCAAGGGCCCTTCTTGCCCGCGTATACCTGTACATGGGCATGAACGACGAATGTATAGCCGAGTGCAACGAGCTCCTCGACCACGCACCCTCCTCCGTAACCGGAGGCTATGATTTCGCCGACTATCCCACCCACACCTTCGACCATCCCGAGACCATCTGGTGCATCCGCCTGGAAGACACCCACGAGTGGGCCGTCGACCACGGCGAGGCGTCCATCGCATCCATGTACATCAAGGACGGTATCGGCTGGGGCGAGCACTACTGGAGGGAAGACCTCATCGACCTCTTCCGCCGCTATCCCGAAGACAAGCGCTTCAAGGCTTACTTCCGCATGGTGGATCCCCGCTCGCAGGCCGAGGCTGAAAAGGCCGGCGTGGAATACAAGCCCCTCAAGAATTACGATGAGATGGAGGCTTCCGTAGACGGTTATCTCTCCGTCGTCTTCCCTGTTCCCGGTGGCTCCGGCGAGTACTGCACCGCATCCTGCACCATCGGCTGCAAGGCCAACAAGGACGGTTCAGTCAACTTCAAGACCCAGGGCGAGCAGATCGGCACCACGCTCGACGGCATGGGCAAGGAAATTCCCGTATTCAAGTACTACGACCACGTCGCCAAGCGCAAAGTCGAAAACGGCAAGGTTATCTACTACGTAGACAATTCCGATCCGAACTTCCCCGGCAAAGAGATCGAAGGCGTGAAGCGCGTCTGGGTACGTCCCGGCACCGCGGAGCCCGCTCCCAAGAAGAAGACCAACCCCAACACCGGCGAGAAGTATCCCGAGACCCAGGCAGACGCCAACGCCAGGTACAAGGCTGCCATCGGCCGTACCGACAACGGCGGCTTCTACATGCGCTACTACAACACCAAGTTCAGCGGCCAGGGCGGCAAGGTCATGATGACCTCTCCCGTCTTCCTCCGCTGGGGTGAAGTCGTGCTCAACCGCGCAGAGGCTCTCGCCAAGAAGGGCCGCGACGCCGAAGCTCTTGCCGACGTCAACGTCATCCGCAGCAGGGCGGGCATTCCCGAACTGTCCGCCGCTGACGTAGCGAATCTCGGCTACAAGAACACCCTCGACCTCGTGCTCGACGAGCGCCGCATGGAACTCTGCTTCGAAGGCCACCGCTTCTTCGACGTGTTCCGCAACAGGCTCCCGATGGACCGCCGCTATGTCGGTTACCACACCTGGGAGATTATCCAGCCCGGAGATCCCAGGATCGCCGTGCTCATCCCGCAGGATGAAATCAATTCCTCCGGCATCCCCCAGAATCCCAGATAACAAACAACATTTTTTATAAACCCACTATTTTTAATTAATGCATTATGAAAAAAGTATTGACTCTGCTGGCAGTTGCTGCCATGTTCGGCTTCGTCTCCTGTAAGGAGAAAGAGCCCGAAGTGATCCCCACTACCGCGACCATCACCGCAAATGACGTTACGGTAGACGTTGGCAAGACCGTTTCCATCGGTGCTACCACCAACTCTTCCGCCGCTATCACCTACGCTTGCGACAACACTGCAATTGCAACCGTGTCCGGCGCCGGTGAGGTTACCGGTGTCGCCAAGGGTACCGCTAACATTACCCTCAAGGTCGCTGCCGTTGAAGGCAAGTTCACCGCTGCCGAGAAGACCATCAAGGTTACCGTAAACGAAGAACTTCCTCCGACTCCTCCCGCTCCCACCGCTAACATCACCATCGACGGTGACTTCTCCGACTGGGCTGAACTTCCCGAAGGCTCCTTCTCCCAGACCTATGGCGATGAGGAAGCTACCCATCCGGCTCTTACCCACTGCAAGGTCTTCGCAAACGCTGAGAAGGTCTATGTCTACATCGAGTGGGATACCGATCAGATCACCTATGAGGCTGACGTAGAGCACGTTCCCTTCCACTGCTACATCAACACCGACGGCGATGAAAGCACCGGCGGCTTCGCAGATCAGTTCTCCGACGCCTGCACCGACATCCTCCTCGAGGGCTTCCTCTATGATGGCGGCGTAATGGGTCCCTACAGCCCCTGGGCATTCTCCTGGGCTGGCGATCCCAACGGCTCCGGCTGGTCATGGAACGATGCCGGTGAGGTTGAGTCCGACGGCGCTGGCGTAGACGGCAAGTACGAGTTCTCTCTCACCCGCGCTTCCTTCGACGCTTTCGGCTTCCCGATCGCCGACGAGTTCTCCATCGGTTTCGACATCCAGCAGAGCTGGGATTCCGTCGGTATTCTCCCGAATGCCGCTCCCAGCGAGGACAACGCTTCCGGCATAATGCCGTCACTGAAGGTTGTCACCTGGAAGTAATCGCTTGACTGTTAACTTTATCCCATAGGCGGTGCCCCTGTCAAGGGGCCTGCCTATGGCTTTTAAAAAATAAAAACGTGAAAAGAATCAGCAATATCCCGCTCTTCGCAGCGCTCCTCCCGTTCCTGGCCTTTTGCGCCTGCGAAGAAACGCCCGTTGTCATACCACCGGACCCCATCGATGAAGTAAAGGCGGACACTTTGGTCTATACCGCTTCCGACGAGATTTTCCCCAACCCGGAAAGGGGCTTCTACAGCGCTGTCGCTGTCAATTCCGCCGACGGCAAGGGAGTTGCAGAGTCCAGCATGAAATCCGCCAGGCTGCAGGCCCGTACCCTTTTCCTGCTGGAATTCTATCTCACGGACTATGTAAACTGCGACATCGCCGACGACTATCTCGCAACGATACGCGCCAAATTCGCGTCGCTGCGCGAAGGCGGAGTCAAGTGCATCCTCCGTTTCTGCTACTCGAACGGAATGGACGAAAAAGACAAACCCTGGGATGCCACCCCGGAGCAGGTCCTCCGGCACGTTGCCCAGGTCAAACCCCTCATCCAGGAATATGCCGACGTCATAATGGTCGTCCAGGCAGGATTCATCGGAAGCTGGGGCGAGTGGTACTACACCGAAAACTTTACTTCCCTGGCGTCCAGGAAGGAACTCACGGACGCACTGCTGGATGCGGTTCCCGCCGACAGGCAGATAGAACTCCGCACCCCGTATTACAAGATGAAACTTTACGGCTTCACCAAAGCCGACACCATAACCAGGGCCACGGCCCACCAGCCTACACCGCAGGCCCGCTTGGGCGGCCACAACGACTGCTATGTTTCAAGCTCCAACGACGTAGGCACCTTCAACAGCACCAACGAGCGCAACTACTGGGGTTCGGAGACCCTGTACACCATAATGGGCGGCGAATCCTGCGCACTCACCGAATACTGCCACTGCGAAGGCACCGAGAAATACCGCGGAGCCCTGAAGGACCTGGCCTTCAACCAT
>JAFZLP010000084.1 GCA_017551405.1 Bacteroidales bacterium | reverse complement strand
TATTTCTCCTTGCTGAGGCATGCCCAGACGGGGGCTGCGAGCGCACCGCCGACAAGCGGGGCGACGATGAACACCCAGAGGTCCTTCAGGGCCTGGCCGCCGGCGAAGATGGCGGGACCGATGGAACGGGCCGGATTCACCGAGGTGCCGGTGAGGTTGATGCATACCAGGTGGATGAGGATCAGGCTGAGGCCGATTGCAAGTCCTGCGGGCTTGCCGGCTCCCTTCTTGGCGTCGGTGGTGCCGAGCACTACGAGGACGAAGATGAAGGTTGCAATCACCTCTACGAGGCAAGCGCCCCACGGGCCGCCGGCATTGGCTACGCCGTTGCTTCCAAGGGCGCCGGTGAGATCGGGAGCTGCAACCACGTTGGTGAGGAGGAGGAGCAGGGCGCCGGCGATGATGCCGCCGACGATCTGGCCGCACCAGTAGCCGCAAGCGTCTTTCCAGCTCATGCGTCCGCTGAGGGCGACGCCGAGGGTGATGGCGGGATTGATGTGGCAGCCGGAGATTTCACCGATCGTGTAGGCCATGGCAACTACTGCCAGACCGAATGCGATGGCGGTACCTACTACTCCTGCAGGAGTGGTGCAGCCGAGGAACATTGCGGTTCCGCAGCCGAGGAACGTGAGCACGAACGTGCCGATGCATTCTGCAAAGTACTTTTTCATGGTGATTTAGATTTTAATGTGACGCCAAGATAGCAAAAAATCATGAGAAAATCGCTACTTTTGTACTCTAAAGCAGAACAATGGTAACGCAGGAACAGATAAAAGAGCTCAGGCAGCGCGCCGCAACGCTCGAAAAAGTGTTGAGAATCGACGCGCGCCGCAAAGAGGTGGAGGAAAAGACCGCACAGAGCCAGGCGCCCGATTTCTGGAACGACCCGAAGGCGGCCGAAGCCTTTCTCAAGGAGGTGAACGGAGTCAAGTCCTGGGTTACCGAGTACGACGCCCTTTGCAGCGCCGCTTCCGACGTGGACGTGCTCTTCGAGCTCGAGCCCGACGGCGAAGACATCGACAAGGCCTACGCCGATGCCGTCTCCAAGCTGGAAGACCTTGAATTCAAGAACATGCTCGGCGCCGAAGGCGACAATCTGGGTGCCGTGCTCACCATCAATTCCGGCGCCGGCGGCACCGAGGCCAACGACTGGAGCGCCATGCTCATGCGCATGTATCTCCGCTGGGGCGAGCGCCGCGGTTTCAAGACCACGGTCACCGAGCTCATCGAGGGCGATGAGGCCGGCATCAAGAGCTGCACCATCTCGTTCGAAGGCGATTTCGCCTACGGCTGGCTCAAGGCCGAAAACGGCGTGCACAGGCTGGTGCGCATCTCTCCTTTCAACGCGCAGGGAAAGCGCCAGACCACCTTCTCTTCAGTGTTCGTATACCCTCTGGTAGACGATACCATCAACATCGAAATCAACCCCGGCGACATCGAGTGGGACACCTTCCGCTCCGGTGGCCACGGCGGGCAGAACGTCAATAAGGTAGAGACCGGCGTGCGCGTGAGGCACATCCCAACGGGCATCATGGTGGAGAATACCGAAACCCGCAGTCAGCAGGACAACCGCCAGAACGCCCTCCGCATCCTCAAATCCCGCCTCTACGACATCGAGCTCAAGAAGCGCCAGGAAAAGCAGGCCGAGCTCGAGGGCCAGAAGAAAAAAATCGAATGGGGCAGCCAGATCCGCTCGTACGTGCTCCATCCCTACAAGATGGTAAAAGACCTGCGCACCGGCGAGGAAACCGCCGACACCCAGGGCGTCCTGGACGGCGACCTCGACCGCTTCATGAAGTCTTTCCTGATGCAGAACTGATATGAGAAGACGTATATACAGAATAATAGAGCTGGCAAGGGACAAAGATACTGTCAGTCTTGTCTATGACATTCTGATGTTGATCGCCATTACTGCGAGCATAATCCCTCTGATGTTCGTCGAAGATGAGCCTGTCTTTCATGTAATAGAGTGGGTGACGGTTTCTTTTTTTATCTTGGATTATCTGCTGCGATGGCTTACCGCTGATTATCGCCTGCAGAAGAAGGGCTGGTCTTTTGTCCTGTATCCTTTCTCCGGCTGGGCAATTATCGACATCCTGTCAATCCTGCCCGGGCTTGGGATTCTTGGGAAGGGCTTCAAGATTTTCAGGGTATCCCGGCTGCTGAGAATTGCACGAATGCTCAAGTTTGTCCGGTATTCCGGCAAGATGCAGGTTCTCTGGCGGGTAATACGAAAGGAGAAGGGGGTTCTCTTCACGTTGATGAGAATGGCCGTATTCTATGTTTTCCTTACGGCGCTTATAATGTTCAATGCCGAGCCCCATATCAACCCTGTAACGGGCGCCACAACCTTTGAAAACTTCTTCGATGCACTATACTGGGCGACGGTAACCCTGACTACTGTCGGATACGGCGATATGGTCCCGGTAACGGATATCGGCCGGTTCATAAGCATGCTTTCTTCTCTGTTTGGCGTTGCGATAATCGCATTGCCGTCAGGCGTAATTACCGCGAGCTACCTGGAAGAACTGCGAAAGCAGAGAGAAAAGAAAAAAGATAATACTAACCCGTAATCATTATGGCAGATTTTAAGTACGCCCCGATGTTCCAGCTGGGCGAGGACAAAACTGAGTATTACAAGATTCCCGGCTCCGAAAAACTCGTCAGGACAGTGAAGCTGGGCGGCCTCTGCGGCTGCGGAGGCAAAACCCTGCTGGAGGTATCTCCCGAGGCGCTCACGCTGGTGGCGCAGCAGTCCTTCCACGACTGTCAGTTCATGCTCCGCCGCGCTCACAACGAGCAGGTGGCGGCCATCCTGAAAGACCCTGAGTCTTCCGAGAATGACAAGTACGTGGCCCTGCAGTTCCTCCGCAACGCGGAAACTGCCGTGAAGGGAGTGCTTCCGTTCTGCCAGGACACCGGCACCGCCATCATCCACGGCGAGAAGGGGCAGCGGATCTGGACCGATTTCGAAGACGAGGAGGCCCTGAGCCGCGGCGTGTTCAACACCTACACGCAGGAGAATCTGCGTTATAGCCAGAACGCCCCGCTGGACATGTACAACGAGGTCAACACCAAGTGCAACCTGCCCGCCCAGATAGACATCGAGGCCACCCGGGGAGATGAATACCGCTTCGTGATGGTGGCAAAGGGAGGCGGCAGCGCCAACAAGACCTATTTCTACCCCATGACCAAGGCCACCATCCAGAACGAAGGCACCCTGCTTCCTTTCCTTGTGGAAAAGATGAAGAGCCTCGGCACCGCGGCCTGCCCGCCCTACCACGTGGCGTTCGTCATCGGCGGCACTTCGGCGGAAAAGAACCTGCTCACCGTAAAGCTCGCCAGCATAAAGTATTACGATAACCTTCCCACTACCGGCGACGAGACCGGCCGTGCCTTCCGCGACGTCGACCTCGAGGAAAAGCTCCTTAAAGAAGCCCAGAAGATAGGCCTCGGAGCGCAGTTCGGCGGCAAGTACCTGGCCCACGACATCAGGGTCATCCGCCTCCCGCGCCACGGCGCCAGCTGCCCCATAGGCATGGGGGTGAGCTGCTCGGCAGACCGCAACATCAAGAGCAAGATAAACAGGGATGGCGTGTGGATCGAGAAGATGGACGTCAATCCTTCCGAACTCATACCCGAAGAATACCGCAGGCCCGGCGAAGGCCCGAAGGGCATCGAGATCGACCTCGACAAGGGCATCGATTCCGTTCGCGCCGAGCTTTCCAAGTATCCCGTGAGCACGCGCGTGAACCTTAAGGGAACCATTATTGTCGCGCGCGACATCGCTCACGCGAAGCTGAAGGCCCGCCTTGACTCCGGCGAGGATCTCCCGCAGTATTTCAAGGACCATCCCATCCTTTATGCAGGCCCCGCCAAGACCCCGGAGGGATACCCCTGCGGCTCGATGGGCCCCACCACGGCCAACCGTATGGACCCGTACGTTGATGAATTCCAGTCGCACGGCGGCTCGCTCGTGATGATAGCCAAGGGCAACCGCACCCAGGTCGTGACCGACGCGTGCAGGAAGCACGGCGGGTTCTATCTCGGAACCATAGGCGGCGTGGCCGCGGTGCTCTCGCAGAACAGCATCCGCAGCATCGAATGCGTGGAATATCCCGAGCTGGGCATGGAGGCCGTCTGGAAGATAACAGTGGAGGACTTCCCTGCATTCATCCTGGTGGACGACAAGGGGAACGATTTCTTCAAGCAGTTCTAGGAACTGCCCCTGCGGGTGTGTTGGAATTGGCAGACAAGCAGGACTTAGGATCCTGTGCCGAGAGGCGTGAGGGTTCGAACCCCTCCACCCGCACATATTGAAAACAAAAAACCGGCTCAGGCGAGCCGGTTTTTATATGATTGAAAGATAATTAGTTCTCTTCCATGTCGCGGAGATGCTGAACGTAGATGGCTTTTTCCCTGGCCATTCTCTTCTTTACGGACGGCTTCTCGAAATTCTTGCGGGCGCGGAGCTCACGGATGGCACCGGTCTTTTCGAACTTGCGTTTGAAGCGTTTGAGAGCGCGTTCGATATTGTCACCATCTTTAACGGGTACTATAATCATGCTTTTATCACCTCCTTTTTCTTTGGGGATGCAAAGGTAAGGTTTTTTCTTTTATTTGCAAATATTCTTTAACTTTGCGCCCAGAAATAATTATCAACTCTTAAATTTCAAGCAATTATGAAACACATGATTCTTATGCTGTTTGCTTTCGTGGCAACCGCATTCATCATCACTTCCTGCGACCCCGGAAAGGCAGCCGTACAGAAATTCCAGTCCTTCTACGAATACCTCGACAAGAACTACGACAACCTTACCCAGGATCAGTGGAAAGAGGCAACCGAGAAGTATCAGCAGCTTTGCGAGGAAGTCAAGGAAGTCAAGCTCTCCGATGAACTCAAGAACGAGCTCGCCACCATCCAGGGCAAGATCGTAGCCAAGTTCACCCAGAAGGCAGCCGACGAAGTCAAGGGCGCCCTTGAGAATGCAGGCAGCTTCCTGGAAGGCCTGTTCGGCGGAAACAAAGAAGAGGCTCCGGCCGAATAACAGGTTCCGTATGGCATTGAAAAACCGGCTGTTGAGGCCGGTTTTTTTATTTGATGTTGTCGAGTTCCTTGATGAACAGCTTCATGCCCTCGGTGGCCACGGCCTGTATGGGATGCAGGCGGCTGTCGGCCAGGCCGACGGGCTTCGGGTCGATGATGTAGACCGGCGCATTCGCCGGGGCGTAACGGTAGAGCCCGGCGGCGGGATAGACGCTGAGCGACGTGCCCACGATGAGCACTATATCGGCCCTTGAGACGATATCGATGGCCGTTTCCATCTTGGGAACGGCTTCCCCGAAGAAGACTATGTGCGGGCGCAGCTGCACCCCGTTCGGGGCCTTGTCGCCCAGGTGCACTGCCGAGTAGCCGACGTCGAAGACCTCCCTTTCGGAAAAGCCGTCCCTGTCGTTGAAGGTGTTCTCGGGCCGCACTTTCGTGACCTCGCCGTGGAGATGCACCACATGGGTGCTGCCGGCGCGTTCGTGGAGGTTGTCCACGTTCTGGGTTATCACGTCCACCCTGTAATCCTTTTCAAGGGATGCGATCAGCCTGTGGGCCTCGTTGGGCTGGGCTTTCCTGAGGTTTTCCCTCTCCATGTTATAGAACTCCAGGACCTTTTTCGGGTTGCGGTACCAACCTTCGATGGAAGCGACTTCCATGGGGTCGTAGTTGTCCCAGAGGCCCCCGTTGTCACGGTAGGTCCCAAGTCCGGATTCGGCGCTTACGCCAGCCCCGGTGAGCACGGCGATTCTCTTACTCATCTTTTATCTCGAAGTAGAATTTCTTTGCCCAGTATTCGAAGAGGGGGTCCAGCACCACCGGCTCGTCCTTGTCGTCGAAAGTGATTATCTCCTTCTTGCAGAGAGCGTCTTTCAGGCGCCTGACATTGGCGGAGGAGTTGAGGCCGTAGTGATTGATGACTTCGGCCGAACTGAACTTCTTGTGCCCTTCCAGGATGGCCCGGAACAGACTGACCTGGAAGGTGGTGAGGCTCTCCATGTTGGCTATGAAGCGGGGCTGGTGGATGGAAATGAGTATGTCCAGGGCCTCCAGCAGCACCGGTTCCATGATATAACCCTTGCTCAGGGAGTCGCAGATGGCCGCGAAATGGTTGATGTACCAGATGTTGTCCTTGAAGAGCTTGCACACCCCGAGCATGAGGTCCCTTTCGATAACCTTCCCGCTCACCAGGAAGCCCTTCACCGTGTAATCGATGATGTCTTTGGTGTCGATGCGGTTGAGCGGCAGGTGGTCGACGCTCCGGGTGAAGAGCGTGCGCCGCTCGAAGAGCTCCTTCATGGCGTTTACCTGCGAGCCTATGAAGATGAAGGAGCAGAGCAGCCTGTCCTCGGGTGAAAGGGCCTTCATCTCCGAGTCGAAAATGCGGCAGATGCCGTCGCCGCCCTCGAAGAGATCGATATCCTGGAACTCGTCCAGGAGAATGAAACAGTGTTTTCCGGTGTCCCTGGCCATGCGCAGCGGCAGGGAGATGATGGCGCGAAGGTCGGCCTCGTCGGTGCTCCAGCCGAGGGAAAGCACCTGGTCCTGAGCCGCGAAGGCGCGGCTGTCGAAGACGAAGTGCGTGCCGGGGAGATACTTGTCCACCGCGGCGGCGTATTCCGACGGGGTGGTGCAGAACAGGCGCAGGACGGTGCTGCCGAACCTGAGCATGAAGGCATCGGTGCTCCGGACTCCCAGCAGGGAGAATTCCGCCACCTCGAACTGCGCCCCGGCGATGCGCATGTTGTAGAAGGTTTGCCTCACGAGCGACATTTTGCCGGTCTTAGGGGGTTCGTAGATCACCACGTTTTCGCCTTTCGAGAGCAGATTCCCCAGTATGAGGGCCTCGCTCTTGCGGCCGATGAAGTGCTTGCCGGTGACGTATTTGCTGTAGATGAATGGTCCGTCCATCTCCTATAACATTTTTGTTCTTCGCAAATTTAACAAATTATTTTGCAGATAATCAAAAATTTGCTACTTTTGCATCCCAATTTTTGCAGAAGGCTGTGGGGCCCTTAAAGAGCAGTTTTTCAAGACTGACGCCTCCGGTCAAGACTTTTAATAAGTTTTTATTTATGTACGCAATCGTAGACATTGCAGGCCAGCAGTTCAAGGTTGAGGCGGGGAACGAGCTTTTCGTGCAGCGCCTTGCCCAGGCCAAAGACTCCAGCGTAGAGTTTGACAAGGTCCTCCTTATCGACAACGAGGGCAAAGTCAAAGTCGGTACTCCCTATGTAAAAGGCGCAGTGGTGAAAGCCACCGTTCTCGATGACGAAGCCAAGGCAGACAAAGTGTTAGTCTTCAAGAAGATCCGTCGCAAGGGCTTCCAGAAGCTCAACGGCCATCGTCAGAAACTGTCCAAAATCAAGATCAACGAAATCGCTTAAGTACCATGGCACACAAGAAAGGTCAATCCAGTTCTAAGAACGGTCGTGACAGTCACAGCAACCGTTTGGGCATCAAGAAGTTCGGTGGTCAGGCAGTAAAGGCCGGTAACATTCTGGTCCGCCAGAGGGGCACCGTACACAACCCCGACAAGAACGTCGGTATGGGCAAGGATCACACCCTTTATGCTCTCATCGACGGTACCGTAGTCTTCAAGCGCAAGAAAGAAGACAAGTCGTACGTCTCAGTTCTTCCTTTTGAGAACTAATCCCGAAGGCTGAGAATAATGAACAGGACCCCCGCTTCGAGATAAGTGAAGGGTCCTTTTTTGATTTAAAGAACATATGCTTACACTCAAGATGCTCCGCGATGACCCTCAGCAGGTCATCGACCGCCTGAAGGTAAAGAACTTCGACGCCAAGCCGATAGTTGACAAAGTGCTGGAACTCGACTCCCTCCGCCGCTCCCTGCAGCAGCAGAGCGACAATCTGCTCGCAGAGCAGAAGAAGCGCGCAGGGGAAATAGGCGTTCTTCTCAAGCAGGGCCTCAAGGCTGAGGCCGAAGCCGCGAAGGCCGCCGTGGCGGAACTCAAGGCCAAAAGCGCCGAGCTCCTCGAACAGGGTGATCAGGCCGCTAAGGAACTGCAGGACAATCTGGTACTGCTTCCGAACCTGCCGTGCAGCCTCGTTCCCGAGGGCAAGAGCGCTGCCGACAACCTGGTGGTAAAGGAGGGCGGCCCCGCAGAAGTTCGCCTTCCCGAAGGTGCCCTTCCTCACTGGGAGCTCGCCAAGAAATACGATATCATCGACTTCGATCTCGGAGTCAAGATAACCGGCGCCGGCTTCCCCGTGTACAAGGGCAAGGGTGCAAAGCTCCAGCGTGCGCTCATCAATTTCTTCCTTGACCGCAACGCCGCAGCCGGCTACCGCGAGACCGAACCCCCCGTGGTGGTCAACGCCGCTTCGGGATTCGGCACCGGCCAGCTGCCGGACAAGGAGGCCCAGATGTACTATGTCGGGCTTGACGATTTCTATCTGGTGCCCACCGCCGAGGTTCCCCTCACCAATATCTACCGCGACGTCATCCTCGAGGGCGACCAGCTGCCCCAGAAGATCACGGCCTACACTCCGTGCTTCCGCCGCGAAGCCGGTTCGTACGGCAAGGACGTCAGGGGCCTGAACCGCCTGCACCAGTTCGACAAGGTGGAAATAGTCCGCATCGAGAAGCCCGAGAACAGCTACGCCGCCCTCGACGAGATGATAGCCCATGTGGAAGGCCTCGTCAGGGATCTCGGCCTGAAGTACCATATCCTCCGCCTCTGCGGCGGTGACATGTCCTTCACCTCGGCCATTACCTACGACTTCGAGCTCTGGAGCGCCGCTCAGGGCCGCTGGCTCGAGATCTCCTCGGTGAGCAACTTCGAAAGCTACCAGTCGAACAGGCTGCATCTCCGCTACCGCGACGAGAACGGCAAGCCCCAGCTCGCGCACACTCTCAACGGCTCCTCGCTCGCGCTTCCGCGCGTGGTGGCCGCCCTTCTCGAAGACAACCAGACTCCGGACGGAATTGTAATTCCCGAAGTGCTGCGTCCCTACACGGGCTTCGACATCATCAAATAGATGGAGCCCCGCACCATCCTCGGCATCGATCCCGGAACCAACATCCTTGGTTTCGGGATCGTCCGTGCTGATGCTTCCGGCAAGCCGTCTTTCATAGACATGGGAGTGCTCGACCTCCGTCGCATAGCGGATCCCTATGACAAGCTTGAATGCATCTACGAAAAGGTGAACGCCCTGTGCGACCTTCACCACCCCACGGACCTTGCCATCGAATCGCCTTTCTACGGCAAGAACGCCCAGGTCATCCTCAAGCTCGGAAGGGCCCAGGGGGCGGCCATGACCGCCGCTGCTGGCCACGGCATCTCCGTCCATGAGTATGCCCCCCGCGAGGCCAAGATGGCAATCTGCGGCAACGGCGCCGCATCCAAGGAGCAGGTGGCCCTCATGGTGGAGAAGACACTCGGAATCAACATCGAAAGCAAGTTCCTCGACGCAACCGACGCACTTGCAATCGCAATGTGCCATTTCTATTCCCTCACGAGTCCGCTCAAAGGAAAGGGCGGCTCGTCCTCATGGGAAAAATTCATAGCTGAAAATCCCGGCAGGGTTAATAAACCCTGACCCAAGTTTCGCATCTAATACCCCGTATGAAGTATAAAATCTGTCTCTTATTCTGCTGCCTCTTCTGTACTTTAGGGCTTTCCGCCCAGAATGCAGCAGTCACCGCCGTCCTGGCGGATTCCCAGACCGGCGAGCCGGTCAG
>JAFZLP010000083.1 GCA_017551405.1 Bacteroidales bacterium | reverse complement strand
CGGGCAGCAGGTCGCGCGGAATGATGGGATTCTTCGAATACCGCCACATTGTGTCTTTGCAGGAAGCCGGACGGTCTTCCCACGGAATATTGGGGAGAGGTGCTCCCACGATAGTAAGTTTGCTCATTTTATTGTTTGGAATTGCGTTTGATTTCGAGTTCGGACTGGATCTGCTTCATGCGCGAAGTCGAGAGCGGATAAAGCAGGAGGCACACTATGCCGAGGGCGGAGCCGATGGAGGGTATCCAGCTCATCAGCGCCCTTATTGCAGACAGGGTCTGGGGAGACTGGGTCTGCAGGCCGCCGTCATATCCGGCCCAGGCCAGCACCTGCATGAGCAGGAAGGCACCCAGCGCGCCGCCGAATTTCTGCGCCATGCTGGAAGACGAGAAGATGAGCCCGGTGGATGCGGTGCCATGCTTGAGCTCGGAGTAATCCGCCACGTCGGCGAACATGCTCCAGAGCATGGGAGAATTGAGGCCGATGGCGACGCAGATAAGCACCTGCAGCACAATCAGCGCCCAGAAACCGCCGGTAGTCTGCGGCAGGAACCACACGATTATCGACAGCACGGTGATGATGACAAGCACGCTCAGGAAAGTGCCCTTCTTGCCGATTTTGTCGCTTACCGGAACCGCCAGCAGCACGCCCGCCATCTGGGCTATCTCGCCTATCATCAGGTAGACGGCGCAGGTGAGGATGGGGCTGGCGCCCAGGATGTTGGCAAAGTAATAGGCAGCGGAGCCGCCGCGGATGGAGTTGAAGAGCAGGATGGCGATGCCGCCGCCGAGCAGCAGCCACCACGGGCCGTTGCCGAGCAGGGCCTTGAGGTCCTCGCCCACCGAGGCCGATCCGGAGGCCTTCTCTTCCGTCTTCACCCTCTCGCGCGTAAGCGCGAAGCAGCCCAGGAACAGCAGCAGGCACATCACCGCAACTATCGCCACCACGAAGGTCCAGGAGGCCGGGTCGGCGTCTCCCACGCCGTTCATAATATTACCGGCGGCATTGGGCTTGCCCTGGATGGACTTCTCGAAGATGGCGAAGATGCCCATGGCCAGGAAGCTGCCGATGTAGGCGAAGAACATGCGGAACGACGAGAAGACGCTCTTTTCGCGCGGGTCGTCGGTGACCACGCCGAGCATGGCGCCGTAAGGCACGTTGATCGCGGTGTAGACAGTCATCATGAGGATGTACATCACGTAGGCGTACACGTGCTTGAAGGCGTAGCCGGCGCCGGGAGTGAAGAACGAGAGCGTTCCCACTACCGCGAAGGGCAGGGCTATCCACAGCAGGTAGGGACGGTATTTGCCCCATTTAGTATTGGTGCGGTCGGCGATTATGCCCATCACAGGGTCGGAAATCGCGTCGTAGAGCTTTGTGACGAGCAGGAGCAGGGCCGCATGCTGCGCCTTGAGGCCGAACACGTCGGAATAAAAGATGGGCAGATAGTACGAGAATATCTTCCAGAACATGCTGGAAGAGAAGTCACCCAGGCCGTAGCCTATCTTCTCGCTGAGGGTGGCTTTTGGGGGAACGTTGGTCAGGTTCATTTCTCAGTCAGGAGTTTGGGCCGGCCGGAGGCGACGAATTCTTTGAAGTTCTCGCTGTCGGGGCTGCCCTCGTACGGGGCGAAATAATGTGCGGGCTGGTCCCATGCGTTGCGCCAGACAAGCAGGTAGCAGGGGTTGTAGCCCTCGACGGCCTTCAGCAGGGTGCCCGTCCACCAGCCGGCTTCGGGGATTGCCGTGTAGCCGGTTTCGGACACGCAGTAGAGCTTGCCGTGGGCCTTGGCATAGGTGCTGACGTTTTCGAGCGCCGTGCGCATCTGGGCGATGAATGCCTCGTTGGAGTTGAACATGTAGCAGTCGAAACCGACTATGTCGATGATGTCGTCGCCGGGATAGCGCTCCATGTAGGACTCCCATGAGGCGTCTGCGTTGGGAGAGTACACCCAAATCATGTCCTTGATGCCTTTAAGGCGCTCGTAAGTGAGCGTGAAGAGGGCCTTGTACTGTTCTGCCGTGCATAGCCTGCCGCCCCACCAGAACCAGCTGCCGATGTTTTCGTGCCAGGGGCGGAAGATGACGGGAACCTCGAGACTTCCGAGGAACTCCGCCGCCCTGTCGAGCCACTGGAGGAACATTTCATGATTTTCACCGCCTTCGAGGATGGATGCGACCGTTTCGGGATCGGAGACGTCCCAGGCGTCACCCCCCGTCTTGGGGTTGCGCGGATGCCAGCTGAAGGTTACGATGCCTCCGCGGCTCACGTGCATCCGGGCCGCCCTGCGCATGAAATCGAAGGGGACGCCGTCCAGGTTGGCGTCGTTGCCGAGCTCGATGCCGCCCAGGTCGAAGCCAATCATTGCGGGATACTGGCCGCAGACGGCCTTGACGTCGCTGCGGGTGAGGTCGTCGCCGGCGTAATCGTCGACCTTCCAGTTTTTGCCGTAGGAGAGGCCGTCCTGGTGGCCGAAGATGAAGCATCCGCTTTCGGATGCCTGCGACAGCATGTCCATGACGGTTTCGGGCGTTCCGGCCTTCTGGGTGCATCCCGCAAAAAGGAGGGCAGCCATGGCCAGGACAAGGGTTTGGAGTTTAGTGATCATGATACGAAAGTACGCTTTTTTGTCAAGAAATACAACGTTTTTTCGTAAGTTTGTATATTCAACTCCAATAGTACAGATGTCTGCATCACAAAAGGTTTCTGCTGTTGCGATGACGGTGCTCGCGGGCGTCGGCATTTACTGCTTTTTCGCTTTCCGCTATCCGTATCACATCCATTTCCAGGAGCAGTACCAGCTCTTCGAAAGCACCTGGGCATACTTCGCCTCCGTTTCCGTGGTTCCGGGCGGATTCGCCGACTGGCTCGGCCGTTTCCTAACCCAGTTCTTCTACTATGCGCCGGCAGGTGCCCTCATCATGGCCGTCCTGCTTTGCGGCGTTCAGCTCCTCACATGGGCGGCCTGCAAGGAAAAGAGCCTGCTCTCATACGCCCTCAGCTTCATTCCGGCCGTCCTTCTCCTGCTCTTCTTCTGCGATGAAAACGCACTCGCCGGAGGTGCGGTGGCAATAGCGCTGTCCCTTGCGGCGGCAGCCCTCCTGGCCCTTGTCGGGAAAGACCGCCTGCGCCGTATCCTTGAAGCAGCCGCAGCGCCCCTCCTCTACTTCCTTTGCGGGCCCGTCGCGCTTGCATACGTGCTGGTCGTCATCGTCAGGGAAACAGGCAAAACCGGGGCGAAAGCGATACCTTTCTCAGTGCTGATCCTCGTCCTGCTGGCAGCCTGTCCACTCGTTGCCAGCCTCTTCGCACCCTATCCCCTGTCCAGGCTGTACGCCGGCATCCACTATTACCGATACCACAATCTGGTACCCGTTCTGCTGTGGCTCTCGGCATTTTCCACGGTCATTCCGCCTGTCGTGTCGATGTTCCCGGCGAAGGGCGGAAGCCCCCTTCCCGGAGCGCTTGCGTACGTGCTCGTCGCTGCGGCTGGAATATTCCTGCTTTTCCGCACGGCCGACGCCCCCAAGGAAGAATGGATGCGCTACGACTTCATGGTCCGCATGCAGATGTGGAACCGCATAATGCAGGCCGCCGACTCCCGCAACCCCGACAACCCCAAGACGGTCTCCTGCCTCAACCTCGCCCTCGCCAAGACGGGCCGTATGCCGGACGCCCAGTTCAGCTACTTCCAGAATGGTCCCGAAGGCCTTCTCCCCGGCTTCAAGCGCGATTACACCAATCCCGTCTCCACGGGAGAGATTTTCTGGCACCTTGGCATGGTGAACACCGCCCAGCGCTTCGCCTTCGAGGCCCAGGAGGCCATACCCGATTTCCAGAAAAGCGCACGCTGCTACAGCCGCCTGGCCGAAACCAACATAGTGAACGGCGACGCCGACGTAGCCCGCAAATACCTGAAGGCCCTCTGCAACGCCACCTTCTACCGCCGCTGGGCCCGTGAGACCCTCTCCCTCCTGGACGACGGCACCATATTCGACAAGAGACCGGAACTCGCCAGGGCCAGGGACTGCCGCCTGCGCGAACACGATTTCCTGTTCAGCGACACGGAGATGGACTCGATGCTCGGCCT
>JAFZLP010000082.1 GCA_017551405.1 Bacteroidales bacterium | reverse complement strand
CGTATCGAACTGTATCCATTTGTGCGTGCGCGGATGCACGAAGCCGAGCGTCTTGGCGTGGAGCGCCTGCCTGGGGCATATCTCGAAGCAGTTGTGGATGAACTGCCTGTATTTCGCATAGATGGTGCCCTTCCGGATAGTCGCCCCGCCGTATTTGTCGTCGTTGAAGAGCGGATGGCCTATGGACGCCATGTGGACGCGGATCTGGTGGGTGCGGCCGGTTTCCAGGGAGCATTCCAGAAGGGTGACGAAACCGAAGCGCTCCAGCACCTTGAAGTGCGTGACGGCCCGTTTTCCGTCTTCGGGGTTCCGGGCCACCCTGAAGCGGGTACGCTCGGACGGATCCCTTTCGAGGCTTGCATCCACCGTGCCTTCGTCTTCCTTCACATCCCCCCAGACCACGGCCTGGTACCTGCGGTCGATGCTGTGCTCATAGAACTGGTGCGACAGGCTCATCTGCGCCTCGTCGCTCTTGGCCACGACCAGAAGGCCGCTGGTGTCCTTGTCTATCCTGTGCACCAGCACCCCCATACGTTCATCGTCGGATGCGTCCGGGGAGAGGTGCAGGTAGAAGGCAAGGGCGTTTACAAGGGTGGCCTCGTAGTGCCCGTGACCGGGATGGACCACCATGCCGGCGGGCTTGTTGATCACGAGGACGTCGTCGTCTTCATAGAAAATGTCAAGGGGAATGTCCTGGGGAATGACTTCCACGCCGCGGCGCTCATAGGGCATCACGAAGCGGATCACATCGCCGGGACGGACCAGCTGGTTAGCCTTAACCGCCTTCTCCCCCACTTTCACGTAGCCCTCCTTGATTGCGAGCTGGATGCGGTTGCGGGAGGTCTTCTCGAGATGGGTGGCCATGTACTTGTCCACCCTCACGGGTTCCTGCCCGGCATCGACGGTGAGCCGGAAATGTTCGAACTGGGGTTCTTCTTCCTCTATGCTGTCAATCCACTCTTCTTCCATTACCTGGACGGGATTTTTCCTTCTTCGGTGGTGAGGAGAATGGAGATGCCGGCCCCCATCGTGAGGGGCACGCCGGAAGGCGCGGGATGCTGCTCGTATACCACGGCATTCAGGGAGTCGGAATAGTCGCGGACGCCCTTGTCGAAGGTTACCTTGGTGACGTTCAGGGAGTTGTCGTGAATGGCGTCGACGGCGCGCAGGTACTTCATGCCCACCACGTTGGGCGCATAGGTACGGGAGTCTTCCGAACTGAGGCCGACCATGAGGTCTATGGCGGAACCGCTCTCGATGGGAGTTCCGGCCTTTATCTCTTTATTTTTGTAGAGCTGGCGGAGGACGTTGTTGGTGGCTATGTCGTTGACGTAAATGAGCCTGCCGAGAGTAAGGCCGCGGGAAGTGAGTTCAGCCTTTGCCTGACGCATGGAGTAGCCCTCCAGCAACGGCATCATGACCTTCTTGGGCACCACCGCGTTGATTGTGAGCAGGACCCTCCGGCCTTTCTTGACTTTGCTGCCCGCCACCGGATTCTGGGAGAAGACCGCGCCCCTCTGCATGCGGCGCACGTACACGGAGTCTACCACCTTGACCTTCACGCCGGCATGCCCGGCGGTGTAATTGGCCTCGGAGAAGGTCATGTTGGTGAAATCGGGGACGGTAATCTCCTTCCCGTGCTGGGTTATGACGGAAAGGAGAATGTTTATAACGACGACCAGGCCGACGATAAAGACGACGGCCCAGACGAGATTCTTTACTATCCAGTTGCTGAGGAAACCCTGTTTCTTCTTTGGTGATTCTTCTCCCATAACATACAAAGATAGCAATTATTTCTGAGAATCACTACCTTCCGGGAGGCGGACCACCGGGGCCGCCGGGGCCGCCCGGACCGCCGGGACCACGCATGTTGCTGCGGTCCATGGTGCCGAAACGGTAAGTAAGCGAGAAGATGATATACCTGCCGAGCGTGTTGGTGAGCCTCTCCTGGTGGTAGTTGTCGGTATCGGTGACGCTCAGCTGCTTGGCCTGCCCGAGGATGTCGTAGCACTTGACGGCGAGCGTAACCTTCTTCTTGAACAGGAGTTTCTGGATTTCGGCGTTGAGCACGTATTCGTCATCCTGGGGAGTGGTATAGCCGGCGTACCAGTTGTAACTGCCCTCGCCCTTGAAAGTGAGGCCCGGATAGTCCCAGGTGTAGTTGGCGGTGAGGCGCACCTGATTGTTCCAGGTGGTCGTGGCTATTTCGGAGAGAGTAGTCTTGGAATTGTTGAAACGGGTGCGGCCGCTGGCGGTCAGTTCGAGGTTGTCGTTCCTGTAGGTGACGCGCAGACGTTCGGTAACGCCGATGGCCCTGGTGGTGTTGAGGCTGAAGTCGAGCGTACCCGCATCCCACCTCTGGAGGAACTCATCCATGAAGGCATAATAGCCTTTGCTGGTGTAGGTGGACATGTCCACGTTGTTGCCTACGTACGACGACGACATGCTCCAGTTGCCCCACAGCATGTTGGATATGGAGAAGTTCGACTTGCCGATGGGGAAATTGGCGAAGGAGTTGATGCCCGCGTTCGCGGCGTCGGGGCCGTTCATCGGGATCGAGAAGGCGGAACCGTTGTTGTACCAGATGGCGCTCACAATGGGATCCTGGGTGTAGCTGGCGTTCATGCGCACCATCATCGAAGCGAAAGTCTTCTTGTTGTTGTAGCGGAACATTCCGTTGAGACTGTGCGAGAAGTAAGGCTTCAGCGACGGGTTACCGAAGGAGACGTTCAGGGGGTCGGTGTTGTCGGGAACCGGCATGAGCTGCTTGGTGCTGGGCTGGCCGGAATTGCCCCTGTAGAATATCCTTGCGTTGGCATTGTCGTTGAAATCCCACCATACCATTGCGGAGGGGGCGAACTTCCAGCGGAAGTCGTCGTATTCCTTGGGGGAATAGGAGCCGTCGGTGGAATCGTACTTCGTGGTGCTGTTGTATGTGCTGACGGGGATGGCCGAGAAACCTATCTGTACGCGGGACTTTTCCTTCTGGTACATGAGGTTGAAGCCTATGTCCTGCTGGTTGGTCTGGTTGATGATGTCGTTGGAATAGACGGGATCCAGCGGGCTGCCCGAGAGGAGATTGTTGTAGGTGCTCTTGCTGGAATTCGACCTTGACCAGCTGTAGCTGTAGTTCCCCTCCAGGAAGAGGTTCTCCATGAGAGGCTCGGTATACGTGGCACGGCCCCAGAGGGTATAGCTCCTGCTCTTCTGGTCGATGTTCTGGTCCACCCTCGTGTTCTCTTCGCCCACCCAGGTGTCGGACGCGTTGAGCGAGTTCATCAGGTTGTTCGAGAATGAGTACCTGCCCATGACGGTAAGGGTGCGTCCTGCCTTTCCGAGACGCTGCCTCAGGAGGGCGAAACCGCTGGCCGTGACGTTCCTGTTGGAGCCGCTTTCCCTGCTGTTGCCGTGGTTGGTAAGTTCAAGGGCACGGCCGTCCAGATAGTCGGTCTGCGTGGTATAGTTGTCGGTTTCGACATAGTTGCCGTTACCGAATTCTATCCTGGGTTCGAAGAGGATGGAGGTGTTCTTGTTGAAGACGTGGTCGAGCCTCACTCCGAAACGGTGGCCGTTGGAAATGGTGTTGTTGGTGCCGTCGTTATTGTAGATGAGGTTGGAGCCTTCCAGGTAGGTGGTCTTTTCGCTCTGGGAAATGACATCGTTGCCGGTATGGTTGAAAAGGTAGTTGGCTCCCAGGTCCATCTTGTCGTGGAAGAGGGTCCATGCACCGTTGGCGCCCGCCATGTAGGATGTGGTGATGCCGTTTCCGCCGCCCATGAATCCCCTGCCGCCTCCTCCGCCGCCTCCGCCGCGCATATTGCCCATCATGCTGCCGGAGAGGTCGTTGAAGCCGCGGTTGTTGGTATTGTTTGCATTGAGGATTATGCTCAGCTGCCTGTTCTCGGTGAAGTTGCCGATGAAACCGGCTCCCTGGTAGCGCCAGTCGTCCGCGATTCCCTCCGAAGCGGGGAGGTCGTGTCCTGCGCCGGCCATGATGTTACCGAATGCACCGTTCAGCATGCCCCTCTTGACCGAAAGGTCGATGACGGTTTCTTCCTCGCCGTCGTCGATACCGGTGAATTCAGCCTGCTCGCTCTTCTTGTTCACCACCTTGACGCTGTTGATTATCTTGGCGGGGATATTCTTGGAAGCGAGCTGCGGATCATCCAGGAAGAAAGTCTTGCCGCCTATGGTTATCTTCTTGATAGTCTGTCCGTTGGAAGTGATGGAGCCGTCGTCGTTGACTTCGATGCCGGGGAGCTTCTTGAGGAGGTCTTCCAGCACGTCGTTGTCGGTGGTCTTGAACGAGGATGCGTTGTACTCGATGGTGTCCTTCTTGATG
>JAFZLP010000001.1 GCA_017551405.1 Bacteroidales bacterium | reverse complement strand
GTCCGAGGCACCATCACGCGGGCACCTTCCCATTTATCGTAGAGACGGTGCTTATAGAGGATATGGTGCAGGAAAGCCAGTCCGCGGGCCTTGCCGCCGATGGACCCTTCGCCGAAACGCGAGAACCAGATGGTGTCGTTGAACGTGTCCGGGTCGAAGTGAGCGACGACGCCCAGGCTTTGGGCCACCCTGTAGGCGTGGATGCGCTCCACCGCCGCTTTCCGGAACGACTCGGCATTCTCGAAATTCGTATTCTTGATGGAATTTCCTTCCTCGAAGATACCGCGGGCAAGCAGCCACCGCGACGCGTAATTCTTGCTGCGGAGCCGGTCAATCTGGGCTGCAGGCAAGGTGGCTATGATTTCTTCAGCACCCTGGAGGTCGTGGGCGCGGGCTATCTCACGGCCTTTTTCATTCACCACCACAAAGTCGCCGAAGCCGAACTCCCGGCCGATGTACTCAGACAGTTCGTGCGTAAGCGTCTTGGAGCGCTTCATCAGGAAGCCGGCACGCAGGCTCTCCGCCACGCTGCGCATGCTCTCCTGGGAGCTCTGCATCAGGATGGGCATCTTGGGGATCTCTGCACGGATGAGCTTGCACAGGTCCACGCCGGCGTCCAGCTTTTCCGTGGAGGGCTTGTCGCCGCGGTGCAGCACGAAGCCGATGTCGGAAATAACGCCGAGGAGGTTTTCCTTGTAGGTATTGTACAGGTTGACGGCATCCTCGTAGTTGGTGGCCATGAGGATCTTCGGGCGGGCGCGCTTGCGGAAAATCTGCTGGTCTTCGTTGAGGGCGTCGCGCACTGCGGCGACATTCTGCTGAAGCACCAGCTTGTACAGCAGCGGCAGGTAAGTGGAATAGTAGCGGACGCTGTCCTCCACCAGCAGGATGCACTGCACGCCGCCCTGGAGGATGTCCCTCTGGGCATTGAGGCTGTCTTCCAGCAGTTTGATGATGGCTATAATGAGGTCCGTGCTGCCGCTCCAGTTGAACATGTAGTCAATGGCCGAGCGGTCCTCGTTCTCGATCTGGCTGTAAAGCACCTTTGAGAACGATGTGAGCAGCACGATCGGGGTGTCGGGGGAATACTCCTTCTGGCGGGCCGCATAGTCGAAAACCCGCGACTCGTACATGGTGATTATCAGGTCGAACCTCTCTCCGGCGGCGGCCATCTCCAGCGCGGCGGCGGTAGACTCCACCCGTTCAAAGACAGGAGGTCCGCTCAGGTTGAGGTCGGCATACTCACGGGCGATGCGCATGTCCAGCCGCCCGTCCTCTTCCAGGGAGAAGTTGTCGTAATTGTTGCAAACCAGCAGAATCCTCCGGATTCGACGGGCCATCAGGGGAAGGTTCTCCATAATAGTAACTGTTAATGCTCGTCATGCCGCTTCAGCGCAGCCTGGACGAATCGGACAAAAATGGGCTGGGGACGCTCCGGGGTACTCTTGTATTCCGGGTGGAACTGCACGGCGATGAAGAAGGGATGGGACGGCAGTTCCACGATTTCCACCAGGTTGTGGCCGGGGTTGACGCCGCTCACTTTCAGGCCTGCCTTTTCCATCGCTTCAAGATAGCGGTTGTTGAATTCATAGCGGTGGCGGTGGCGTTCGGAGATATCGTCCGTGCCATAGATATCGCGGGCGAGCGTGCCCTCCACAAGGTGGCAGGGATAGGCGCCGAGACGCATGGTATGGCCTTTGATGGTCTGCGACTTCTGCTCTTCCATAAGGTCGATGACGGGGTATGCGGTATCGGGGTTGACCTCCGTCGATGCGGCGTCGGCCCAGCCAAGGACGTTGCGGGCGAACTCCACCACGGCCATCTGCATGCCAAGGCAGATGCCGAAGAAGGGGATGCCGTGCTCGCGGGCATAGCGGACGGCGCTTATCTTGCCCTCCAGCCCCCTTTCGCCGAAGCCCGGGGCCACCAGGATTCCGTCCATCCGGCCGAGCAGGTCTCCGGCATTGTCGTCGTGAATGTGCTCTGCGTGAACGGTATGCACGTGCACCTTGCACTCGTTTGCGGCGCCGGCGTGGATGAAGCTCTCCAGGATGCTCTTGTAGGCGTCCTGAAGCTCCACATACTTGCCCACAAGGGCGATGTCAACTTCATGCTTCGGATGGCGCAGGCGGTACAGGAAGGCCTTCAGGCGGGTCAGGTCCGCCTTGGGCAAGTCTTTGATTCCAAGTTTGTTAACCACCATTTCGTCCAGTTTTTCCGCCTCCATGTTCAGGGGCACCTGGTAGATGCTCCAGGCATCAACCGACTGAATCACGTGGCCCGGCTTCACATTGCAGAAGCGGGCGATCTTGTTGCGGATCTCCGGAGTGAGGCGCTTTTCGGTGCGGCATACGATGATGTCCGGATGCACGCCTATCGACTGCAGCTCCTGCACGGAGTGCTGCGTGGGCTTGGTTTTGAGCTCCTTCGCCGATTTCAGGTAAGGTATCAGAGTCAGGTGTATGGACAGGAAATCCTCTTCCTGGAGTTCCCACTGCAGCTGGCGCATGGCCTCGACGAAAGGCAGGGATTCGATATCGCCCACCGTGCCGCCCACTTCCGTGATGATGACCTCATATTCGCCGGTCTTGCCCAGAAGCAGCATGCGGCGCTTGATTTCGTCGGTGATGTGCGGCACTATCTGCACAGTCTTGCCCAGATATGCGCCCTCGCGTTCGCGGGTGATGACGGTGTTGTAGATGCGGCCGGTCGTGACGTTGTTTGCCTGCGATGTATATACGCCCAGGAAACGCTCGTAATGGCCAAGGTCGAGGTCCGTTTCCGCGCCGTCTTCCGTCACATAGCATTCCCCGTGTTCATAGGGATTCAACGTCCCGGGATCAATATTCAGATAAGGATCGAATTTCTGGATTGTGACACGCAGGCCGCGCGCCTGGAGAAGCTTTGCCAGGGATGCTGCAATGATACCTTTTCCCAGCGAAGATGCCACGCCGCCCGTGACAAAAATGTACTTGGTATTCATACACCCGATTTATTAAAAACCGGGATACAAATATAACGCATTTTTTCGTATCTTTGCAGCGAATTAATTCAAAACCAATATGAATCTCAGAGACATTAAGAAGGACATCACCTATATTCTCGGTGCCTTCATCGAGGATTGCGCTACCGCCGTCCAGAATCCCAAAGTAAGTGAAAAAGCAGTTTCCGGTCTCATGAACGAGGCCCTGGATCTCTATGACGAGCTGCGCGAGAAAATCATGGTTAACAAGGTGGAAGGCTCCAAGAAAGCTTATTTCAATGCCCTCCGCAAAGAGATTCTCGAGCGCACGGATGCCCTTTACGGCAAGCTCAGCGACGCCATCACCAAGCAGAACGGTGAAGATGCCGAAGAAATCGTTGCCGACAAGAAGCCCGCTGCCAAAAAGTTAGGCACCGCCGCTGCCAAGAAGGCCGAAGAAAAGCCCGCCGAGAAGCCGGCTCCCAAGAAGGCCCCCGCCAAGAAGGCAGAAAAGCCCGCCGAAGAGCCCGCAGAGAAGAAGCCCGCAGCAAAGAAGGCTCCCGCAAAGAAGGCAGAAGAACCCGCTGAAAAGCCCGCCGCAAAGAAGCCCGCTGCAAAGAAGGCTCCCGCGAAGAAGGCCGAAGAAGGCGCTGAAAAGCCCGCCGCAAAGAAGCCCGCTGCCAAGAAGGCCCCCGCAAAGAAAGCAGAGCCCAAGGCTGAGTAAAAAGGAGGTTCGTTATGAAGAAATTGTTCCTTATGCTGGCCCTGCTGGCAGGCACCATTGCAGCCAGTGCACAGCCTGCCTACAAGAATGAAGTCGCAGTCGGCGCCGGTCTGGTTTCCACAAGTGATCTTCAGAGCATCTCCTATCGCCTCATGGCCAAGCTGCTGGACTTTGTCGCCGATGAAGAGAATCCGCTCGAAACCTCAAATTCC
>JAFZLP010000007.1 GCA_017551405.1 Bacteroidales bacterium | reverse complement strand
GCGGCCGCACCATGCTCATCATGAGGCTGTAGAGCTGCATGTAGGTGTCGTAGTCGCGCTCGGAGAGGTTGCCCATCTCGCGGTTGTTCTGCACGAAGATGTGCACGCCCTCCATGAGGGTGCGGTCCTGAATGATGGTCTCTTTGCTCCTGGAGATTTCGAGCAGGTCTTTGAAACGCTGGGCGAGGAAATAGGTTTCGAGATTGTAGCTCCAGCGGGGGATGTCCTTGTAGTAATCCTCAAGGTAAGGATTGAAAGTGACCGACTCGAACTGGGGTTTCCAGCCATAGTGACTGGCCAGAAGAGTGGTGAGGGTGGTTTTCCCGCTGCCGATGTTTCCTGCTACTCCGATGTGCATTTCTACGATTCCTTTGGGGAATACAAATTTAACAATTTCTTCTTAATTTTGCCCCGCAATGTCAATAAAGATTAAGCGATTCGCCTGCAACCAGCTGTATGAGAACTGCTACGTCCTTTCCACGCCCGGAAGGTGCGTCGCGATAGACCCCGGATTCCACGGGGAAGCGCAGCTCCGGGAGCTTTACGACTACCTCTCCGGCGAAGGCCTGAAGCTCGAGGCCATCCTCCTCACCCACGCCCATTTCGACCACGTAATCGGAGTCAAGGCCATCCAGGAGCGCTTCGGGGTTCCGGTTTACATGAACCCCGCCGACGAAAAGATCCTCCCCGAAGACGTCATCTATACCGACACCCTGGGCATCAAGGGTTTCGACCCGTCGTTCAAATGGACGGGAGTCGACTGGGGTGATGAACTCGAACTCGCCGGCATCCGCTTCAGGGCCATCGCCTCCCCGGGGCACACTCCCGGCGGCACCTCCTGGTACTGCGAAAGCGAGGGCGCGCTCTTCACGGGCGACACCCTGTTTGCCGGCACCATAGGCCGTTCCGACTTCCCCTACAGCGACTACGACGCCGAAATGGAAGCCATCCTGAAGAACCTCATGCCCCTTCCGGGCTCCACGGTAGTTTATCCCGGTCACGGCGATACCACTACCATCGGCCGTGAGCGCGTCACCAATCCTTTCCTCGAGCCCTTCAACGAAAAGGAAGAGCCCTTCGACCCCGACCTTCCCGGAATAGAAATCCATCCGTTCCAATGAAAAAAGACGAAATCTACGACGCCCTCCTGGAGCCGATAGCCGTAATGGCGCTGGAGCGCGACGGGGCCATCCTGTCGAAGAGCGCCGCCCTGCTGCAGGAAAAGATGGGCTTCTGGTGGACCGGATTCTACCTGGTGGAAGACCGGCTCGGCGACTGGAAAGGCCTCGATACAGGCGTCGCGCCCGAGCAGGTGAAGGACGAGGAAATCCAGCCCGGCAAAGGCCCGTGGATGATGCTGGGCCCCAGCGTGGGTCCGCCCGCATGCGAGCGCATCCGCTTCGGACGCGGAGTGTGCGGCACGGCATGGGCCGAAAAGCGCACCGTGGTGGTTCCCGACGTGGATGAATTCCCGGGCCACATAGCGTGCAGCAGCGAGACTCGCTCCGAGATAGTCGTACCCGTTTTCAAGGACGGCGAGGTTGCCGGGGTGCTGGACATCGACAGCCGCGAACCCGCCAATTTCGACAGCGTCGACGCGGGGTGGCTGGAAAGGATATGCGCGCTTGTTTCTTCGGCGCTTGCCTGATCAGCGGTACAAGCCTCCGGTAATATCCGAGACGGTGAGACGGCGGTAGATGAGGTCGAAGCCGTCTTCTCTGAGTCCGTCTTCCCAGAAAGCCCCCACTGTGCCGTCGCGGAGCAGGACGAGGTCGCTGTAGGCGCTGGAATGGTCGCTGAGACGTATGCCCTTCTGCCAGCCTTCGGCGAAATCTTCCGACTCGTCATAGCTGTCGGCGCCGGTCAGCTCCTTAAAGAAGATGCCCACATCGGTCCGGCTCCTCTGGAAAGTGATGGACTGGAGCGCCAGGCGGACCTTACTTCCGTCGGAGACGCGCCTCGCGGGCACCAGCAGCAGCGCCCCGTTGCAGGCGTTCACCCCGTTCATGGCGGTGGCGTTCACGTCGTTCCCCCAGCTTCCTTCCGCTTTCTCCCTGTCGGTGTAAGTGAAGACGTTGAAGCCGCGGGCGCCGGGTTTGCGGACGCTCAGGAGTACGTTGCCGTCGGGCAGCTCCTCGCATTTCGACTCGTCCGCCGTGGCGGAAGGCGGCGCATCGATGCTGCCGAGCACTTTCCACTCCTCTCCGAAATCGTCGCTGTACAGCACGTAGGTGCCACCCGGACGGGTTGGGATGGCCGTGTAGATGCGGTAGTACTTACCCACCTTTATCTGCCTGCTCTGGCACATGCGGCCGGAAGTGAAGAAAATGCCCTGCGCCGGGCCGGCCTCCCGGCTGTCGAAAAGGGAGTAAACAGCTTCGGCCATGTCTTCGGCCTTTTCCCAGGTATGCCCGCCGTCGTGGCTGCGGTGACGCACCGGTGACTGGAGGCTGTCGCGCTTCGAGAGATACCAGGGCACATGCCCGCCGCACGACATGCAGAGCACCTCGTCGGAACGGCGGTCCGCCACTATGGACGGGTCGCCGAAGGCATAGTTGAACTCGTTGCCGGCAAGCGTCGAATCCCCCGCCGCCATGAGCTCTGGAGCAGTCCAGCCGGCGCCGAGGTCGGAACTGAAGGCCATGTGCAGGTCTATCGCCCCGAAGCCTATGTCGGAATGGCAGTAGCGGTAGTCGGCCAGGGCCACGAGCTCGCCGCGGCGGTTCTGGTCTATGGCCGGAATCCTGTACGGGACGCCGGTGGAATAGTTCTCGAATACTGTAACCTGGGGTGCAATCGGAACGGCCTTGGGGCCGCAGGCGGAGAATGCCGCAAGCGCTGCAGTCAGGAATATCAGGGATCTGCGATTCATATCGTAATTACATTTCATCCGGCCAGGGGCAGGGAGCTCCGGTGCGAACCAGCGAAGGCCGCTGGGCATCCACCTTCCTGAGGTATCTTCCGAGCCTGCGGCACAGCCTCTTTACCGTCCGGGGCCTTTCAGCCGCCAGGTTGACGGTTTCCCCTATGTCTTCCGCTATGTTGAACAACTCGTCATGGCCGTCGGCATAGTAGTGGATGAGCTTCCAGTCGCCCATGCGGATGGTGCAGGTCGGGCCTATTCCGGGGCCCGGATCCCCCCAGATATTGGGGTAGTTCCACACCATGAAGCGGTGCCTCGGGCGGCGCGAAGGATTCCTCAGGAGGGGCACGAAACTCTTTCCGTCCACCTTCTGCGGCACATTCCACGAACGTATGCCGGCTATTTCGAGTATGGCGGGGAAGAAATCTTCTATGATGAGGGGCGTGGCGCAGCGGCTGCCGGGATTTGCAACCCCTGGCCAGCGCACTATCATGGGCTCGCGTATGCCGCCCTCGTATGCCGAGCCCTTGCCGCTGTTCAGGGGATAGTTCTGGGTGTAGAGGGGCTCGTCCCT
>JAFZLP010000081.1 GCA_017551405.1 Bacteroidales bacterium | reverse complement strand
GTCGGACCGTCCGAGGCGTCGAACATGTCGTGCCACACGATTTCGGTCGGCATCACGTAGAAGATGAAGCGGCTGAAAAGCCCGTTCTCCGCCGAGGGTATCAGGTTGAACACCTGCTCCGGCGTTCCCGACAGGATGGCCGAGAACTTCGGCTTCGTGATTTCCACATACTCGCGGTCTTTTTTCCGTAGGTACGATATCGCCTCATGGTGAAAAGCCTTCCTGAAGCCGTCCGAGTAGTTGCCCAGGTCCGAGTTGAAGGCGTTGGCCAGTGTGTCGCCTTCGGTCTCAAACAGCAGCCCCACCCCGTCGTTCTGCGACAAAGTCTGATACACCACCGTCGCCGTGCTGTTGGCCGGGATGAACAGCGTCAGAAACGGCGGTTCCTGCGGTTCCTCCATGTCGCCGTTCTTTCGGTTGATGACATACTGCACCTGCTCCTGTTTGTACCGCTCCATCGATTTGCGGTATTGCTCCCGCAATTCCCGATGCAGCGGAGCGGCCAGGTGTCGGCACAGCGACAGCCTCCCTTTGCCTGACGATGCGCTGGCCGTCACATACAGGAACAAGTTGGCGAACACCTCCCGACGGTCATACACCCCATAGACATTCGGCATACAGGCCGAAAACACCGTCAGCGAGCCCAGGATGAGCAAGTCAGCATCCACCTCCGACACGGCATCCGCCACGATGCGTTTCAGGATGCCCGGCAGCTGCGCCCTCACCGACTGCGAGAAAGTGCCGATGCGCGCGGCCTCCATTTTCCTCACTTCCTCATTTTCCTCAATTTCCTCACTCCGTTTTCGTGAGGAAAACGAGGAAGGAAGTGCGCCGCCCGCAGCCCACCGAATGCCGTGAGCCTTCGCGATGCTGAACAGCGAGGCGATGCTGATTTCACGGCTGCCGTCATGCAGACAGGCCGAATACTGTCGGTCGGCCTCGGCAGCGTCGTAGCCCGGATAAAATCGGCTCAGGCGGTGGAACAGCTCACGCCCGTCCTCGCCCAGCTCCGACACCAAGGCGAACGCGATGGCCAGCCAGTCCGAATAGCTGGCCGTGATGTCGATGCCCGATGCCTCCACGGCCTCCACCACGGCAAGGATGGCCACCTGCTGCGCCGACACGCCTACAGCTGGAGAAGGTGCCTTCTTCACCTTCTCCGCACCCGCAGCGTCCCATTCAGCAGGGTTGAAAACAGCGTCTTTCATAGCAGCGAGGGGTTGAGATAAGCTTCCGCATCGTGTGGCAGATAGCAAGCCCGGGAGAGGTTCCTGCAATGCCTGTCCACTTCCACGCCGTAATGGTTGAAGATGTAGTTGTAGAGACTCGCGAAGAATCGCACCTGGTATTCCCCGAAGGTCTCACCCTCGCTGCCGTAGCGGAAAAAGGAATCCGTGAACGAGACCACCCATTTCAGCCCATCCCCCGACGGACTGCGAAACAGCAGCAGCGTTTCGAAATAAGGATCCTGCTTAAGCTGTTCAAAAATGCCTTCCACATCCTTCAGATGGTCGAAGTCGAGGCAGATGTAGCCCGAGTGTTGGATGATGGCCTTGTCGGCACGGACGGAGAAGATGCCGGAGAAAGTGCAGTAGTCGAACATGTCGGCCTTGTACTGTCGGCGGTACCGCTCATCCTTGATGGCGCGGTACTCGCTGGTGCGGTCCTTGGCGTAGCTGCAGATGATGTAGTTGTACACATCGATCAGGTTCACCACCTGGTAGGGGTATTTGTTCGTGATGGGTCGCCTGAAGATGCTGAAGCCAGGCATGTTCTTCAGGTCGCATTTCGGCGACGGCTTCACAGTGTAGTTGTTTGGCGTACCCCAGAAATACATCGCCGGGGCGTTGGTCTTGTCCATGTTCATGGCCTGTAGTTTTGGTAGTGTGAATACATGAAGCGCTCGATGTCCTGGCGCAGGAAATAGGTCTTGTTCTTGATGCGGCTGCATTTCAGCCCTCCTTCCGAACACCACTCTTTGAGGGTGTTCTTGGTGAGGTGCAGCATCAGCATCAGGTCGGACAGCTCTATCCAGTCGTAGAGGATAGGGTAGGCGTTAAGGTCTTCATTCGTCATCATCGTCAAGGCCTCCTATCTCCATTTGTCGCCGTTGAGCGAGGATTTTAGCGTTACGGAGGGCAACTTGTTCCTCACGCGACATGTGGCGGCTCGACGCTATCCAAGCGTCAATCTCCGACTTCTTGAACTTCACGCGGCGCGTTTCATCGTCTTTATAGAAAGGGATGTAGCCGAGCCGTTTCCAGCGGCGGACGGTCTGGTGTGAAGGGTGGTCGGGATGGTAGGCGCACAGTTCCTCAACGGTCATGTAGGTGTCTTTCCCAGAGCCATTCTCGCGGAGTTCTTCGCAGATGGACTTGATTTCCGTGATGCCGTCAAGGATGTGGGAGACGGCTTGCGGCAGTTGGTCGAATGTGATGGTGTCTAACATAATGCTTTCGTTTTGTGCCTGGGCCTTCTCCATGGTACCGATGAAAGAAAAGCCCACGACGGTTAAATCGTGGGCAAAGGTGAGGACTTGTTGACAAACGAATACGATACTTAAACTTAACTTAAAATTCTTGGAAGGGTATCTCCATCTCCATTGGACACTCCTTGGCATTGCGTTTCCCTTTTGTGCTTTCAAGGGCATCGCCCCTGCAGTAGTAGTCCGAGGCCTTGGCCGTGAGTTTCTTGAATACCTCCATGAAATTGTTGTTCTGTTTTGCCGTCGATAACAGCACATGCGGCGCGTTGATTTCGGTGTTGAAGAAAGCCCCCAAGGCGCCGATGAACTCCTCAAAGTTGGAGGCATACAGGCCGTTGTTGCACTCAAAGATGTGGATGTCGTAGGCAGCCCGCATGATTTTTACGAAGTTCGTGATTTGGCGGTTGGCGATATGATACGAGCTGCAGGCGGGCTGCACATCCTGCCGTTCCGCGATGCGCTCCATGGCCAGTTCCACAATCCTGCCCCAGTCGTCGTTCCCCACCGCCACAGCAGACCGTATCGCCTTCAGCACCAGCATGGCCTCCTCCTTCGGCAGCCGTTCCGCCTCGTCAATCAAATGCTGAATCTTCACAGAATCCTTGGTTTCGCTCATTTCTCTATTAGCCTTTTTCTATTCCTCAAACTTATCCTTGCCTCTCATCGTATGGCGCAAAGCACTAAGAAGTTCTTGCGATTCTTGAACAAGGTTGAGGAAGACAGTCATG
>JAFZLP010000080.1 GCA_017551405.1 Bacteroidales bacterium | reverse complement strand
GGCCGCCAATTCGCCATAGAAACGCTCCGCCCTGTATTTGAGGAGGAGCCCGTCCATGTTCCTGTCATTGAACAGCGTATAACGGGAGAAATGTGCATTGCTGTACTCCCCTTCCCGCAAACGGTTCGGGAAGGTTCCCAGCACGGCCTTGAAAGAGCTGCCGTCGCCAAGCTTCGCGAGGGCATCGTAATAAACCACGAGCTCGTCCAGAGTCTTACGGCTGACCGCCCCGGAACCCATGTCCCGCCGGATGTCGATACCGAGGCTCAGCCTGTGCCGGACCGAAGGGCCCTGGGACATGACCAGCCCTATGGTCGGGGTAAGCACCAGCGAGTTGCAGGTGCAGGATTCGACCGGCAGCAGCCCCTCCTTGCCGTAATATGTGTTGCGGAGAGCGTCGAACTCCCGGTTCTCGAAGAAATAGTCGAAGTCTGTTCCGTACCGGAACGACACGGACTGTCCCTGCAAACAAACAGGCAGGGAGAACAGTGCAGCCGCCGCAACGTACAGGAGTTTTCTCATTTTCCGGAAGTAATTTGCACAAAGATAACTAAATTTGCATTATGATTAAACTCAGCACCCCCGTATCCGCCTGCCCGCTTGAGGCCCGCATCAGCCTGGAAGACAAGATAATGGTCCTTGGAAGCTGTTTCGCAGACAGCATGGGCTCGAGGCTCGCTGACGGCGGTTTCGACGTGTGCGTCAATCCCTTCGGCACGCTGTACAATCCCTTCTCGATCTGCAACTCCATTGCCAGGCTTGAAAGCGGCCAGCCCTTCAGGGATGCGGACTGCGTGGAGATGGGCGCCGGCGCAGGGCTCATCTGCTCGTTCTCCCATCACAGCTCCTTCGCCAGGGCCACGGCGGAAGAGTTCCTTTCCAATGCAAATGCCTCGCTTTCAGAGGCTTCCGCTTTCTGGAAAAGCTGCAACAAGGTGATTATCTCCCTTGGCACCGCCATGGTCTGGAAAACGGAGAAAAACGGCGAGGTGGTATCCAACTGCCTGAAGCGTCCGGCGTCGGAATTCACCCATGAGATGCTGGGGATAACCCACATCTTCGCCCTCCTGCAGCTGCTGGTCAGCAGCCATCCCTCAAAGCAGTTCATCTTCACCGTCTCCCCCATCCGCCACCTGGGCGACGGCGCGCATGCCAACACGCTCAGCAAGGCCACCCTGCAGCTTTCGCTGGCCAAGGTCCAGGCAGATTACTTCCCGGCCTACGAAATCCTCCTCGACGAGCTGCGCGACTACCGTTTCTATGCCGACGACCTCGTGCACCCCTCAAAACTGGCCGAAGACATCATCTGGCAGCGCTTCCTCGAGTGTGCGGTGGAAAGTGCGGACGTACCGCAGGTGCTCCTTAACGAAAAGGCGGCGCGCCGTTCAGCGCACCGCCCCATTCACCAGGTATAAAGTTTAACTAATCTTTTCACACAATTCCTTCGGAGATATTCCCAGGAGCTTCGCCCTTTCGGAAAACTTCGGAAGCTCTTCGCTGAAGAAGCGTTCGCGCGCATCCTTGAGGATAATGTCCTTGGCATTCTCAGCAACGAAGAAGCCGATTCCGCGCTGCTGGTAGATTACCCCCATCGAGGTGAGCCTCTCATAGGAGCGCGCCACGGTATTGGGATTCACCCCTATGGATGCGCCGTATTCGCGCACCGAAGGGATACGGTCCTCCGCCTTTATCTCTCCCGAGAGGACCCTGTCGCAGAAGGCGTCTGCAATCTGGAGATAGATTGGCCTGTTGTTGTCAAATTCCATGGCTTAATGTTTTATAGTCTTGATTCTGTGATAGATGAAGAAGATCACAAGGCCGAATTCAAGCACATACATGATGTATTGGAATGCCCTCACCCAGCGCACGATTGCCTCGTCGCTCATGTTCAGATCCAAATTCATCTCGAAATTCGCACCGCCGAAGATCCTCACCGCCGCAGCCATTACTACAGAAAGGGCAAGGCTGAGCAGGAAAAGGGCCAGGAAAGTCTTTCCTATCTTGCCTCTCTTGAAGCAGACGGAGCCGAGGGTGAATACAAGGATGGTCAGGCACCAGCCCAGATACATGGCTGAAGGCCAGCTCATGAACACCGAAACGCCGTCACCGATCTTGAATTCGTCCCACACCGGGTTCAGGCCACCGGCAATGCCGGATATCGTCATCGCACCGTAAGTATCCTTGAAGATAAGGCCCAGCAGCCCTTCCCAGACGGCAACTTCAGCCACCAGGACAACAGGCACCACGACGCAGGTCATAAGCAGGATGGAGACCCATTTCTCAAGCTTGGAGGCAGGGAGAAGCACCCACGACGAACCCGCCTTCTTGTCTGTGATGAGACCGTAATGCTTGGCCGGGAAGTAAAGGGCGGCAATGGTGAACGCGGTTACCAGGGAAGGTATCTTGGCACCCAGGCCGACAGGAGTGAATCTTCCGGCGCCTATGAGCGAAAACAGCTCATAGAAGAAGAACAGGAATACCGGCATCGCGCCCAGCAGGAGCAGGGTGAGTCCGCAGTTATTCTTCGCATTGATGAGGTCATAGACGAAATACTTCCGGAACCTCTTGATATCAAATGTATTATTCATGGCTGAACATTCCTTTAATAAGATCCTTATGCTTGTGTACGGTATTGAAGAGAGCCTCCACGTTCACCTTGCTTTCCTGAGCCTCGGTATTCGGATACACCTGGATGAAGCCGCCGGGCAGCTGCTCGCTGTAGAGCGAAGCCGGGTTGAAGATAGTGCCGTAGTCGAAATACAGCTTGTCGGTAATTTCGGCCACTGAGGCGTTCAGGAGCACATCGCACTTGTCCAGAATCACTATGGGGTCGATAATGTTCTCGAGGTCCTTCACCTGATGCGTGGAGATGACTATGGTGCTGTCCTCCGGGGTAAGCGACATGATGACCTTGCGGAACTGAGCCTTGGAGGGAATGTCCAGACCATTGGTGGGTTCGTCGAGGAAGAGATACTTCACACCGCACGCGAGCGCGAAAGAAATATAGGTCTTCTTGATCTGGCCCGCACTCATATGGTTCATCTTCACGTAAGCATCTGTTTCGAAGATATTCATGGCCTCCATGAACCTGTCCTGCGAATACTGCGGCCAGAACTTGCCGGTAGCCTCTGCCCAGCGGGTGGCCAGCTCGTTCACCGGGGACACCTCATCGGGAAGGTAGTACAGATTCTGCAGGAATGAAGGATGACGCTTGAAAGGAACGTCACCGTCGACCTCAATCGAGCCCTTCAGGGGCTTCTTAAGGCCGCAGAGAAGAGTCAGGAGCGTGGTTTTGCCCACTCCGTTCTCCCCCAGGAGTCCGTAGATCTTCCCCTCCTCCAGAGAGAGGGAGATGTTCTCCAGGCACGGTGTCTGACCGTAACTGAAACAAAGATTATTGACTTTTATCATAGTGTGTTAGTTCATTAGTACACTGCAAAGGTACAACTAATTTTTATACTTCCAAATTTTTTTAACATTTTTTTGCATAGCCGACAGGCAGCAGCCCCTGGCGGACGTGTCCACCCCCGGACACGGGCAGGGGGAGGGGCCCGCCGGAGACAAGTGGTCGCAGACCACGCAGGAAACGGTGGGAGGGGCCGGAGTGAGCGAAGCGAACGGAGTTCCGCCAGGGGCTGACTGTCTGTCGGAGACAAAAAAACGGCACCTGAAAAAAGGTGCCGTTAATGAACAATAGCTGAAACGCTACAGACTGTTGTAAGCGATGTTGAAGGTATCCATCTGGTTGAGGTCGCCGGTGGAGAGGCCCTTGTAGAGCCACCTGGTACGCTGCTCCGAAGTGCCGTGAGTGAAGGAATCGGGAACGGTACGGCCGTAGGCCTGCTTCTGGATGAAGTCGTCGCCGATCTTGCCGGCGCAGTTCACCGCCTCTTCTACATCGCCCTTCTCGAGGCTGCCGTACATCTTGTTCTCGTAGTAACCCCAGATACCGGCAAAGAAATCGGCCTGAAGCTCCAGGCGCACACTGTACTCATTGGCAACCTTTTCATTGGAACGCGCGCGAACGTTATTGACCTGCTGAAGGATGCCGAGCTCGTTCTGGACATGGTGGCCGACCTCATGCGCAATCACATACGCATATGCGAAGTCTCCCCCCGCCCCCATCTGGTTCTTCATCTGGGAGAAGAAGCTGAGGTCGATATAAACACTCCTGTCGGCAGAACAGTAGAACGGCCCCGACTGCGACGTGGCATTGCCGCAACCGGACCGGACAGCGTCGGTGAAGAGCACCATGGTGGGCGGGTTGTACGTCTTGCCCATCTGCTTGAAAAGCTTAGTCCACACATCCTCGGTACTGGCCAGGATCTGACTTGCGAACGTTGCAAGCTCCTGCTCTTCCTTGGTGAATTCGCGGTTGCCCTCGGCCTGGGTAGTCATCATGCCGCCAAGGTCCGCCTGAGAAATGACGCTGAGCGGATTGCCGCCGAGAAGCCATGTGATGAGGGCGATGACGGCTATGCCGCCGATGCCCATTCCTGCAACCTTGCCGCCGCCGACAGACCTGCGGTCGTCTACGTTGCTGCTGGTTCTTCTTCCTTCCAGATTCATAATTGCTTAGTGTTGATTGTTCACAAAGATAGTCTTTTTTCGTAAATTTGCAGATATGGCGAACCTGTTTTTCATACTGCTGACGGTATTTCCCACGATGGTGGAGATTCCCTTCCCCGGCGCGCCCTTCCGCATGAGCGCCACCGAGATTACCAATGCCCAGTACGAAGCCTTCGACCCCTCCCACAGCGCCCTCCGCGGAGACGGCGGTTTTTCCGTCGCGGACGACGAGGCCGTGGTGAACGTCAGCTGGCACGACGCACTCGCCTACTGCGACTGGCTGTCCCGCCAGACAGGCAAATTCTACACCCTCCCCACCGAAGAGCAGTGGGAGTTCGCCTGCGGCACCGACACCCTCTCCCCCGCCATGTACAGGCACCAGCAGACCGAGCGCAACCTCGTAGTGATGCCGTTAACAGTAGCCATGGGCAGCCCCAACGCCTACGGTCTCTACGACATGCTGGGCAACGTGGAGGAATGGTGCGCCGACCTCTACGCCGAAGGCTTTGCCGCCACCAGGGGCGGCAGCCACAACACCCCAATGGAATATGTCCGCAGGGACGCCAGGATGGCCGCAATCCCCACAGACAGGCATACACAGATAGGATTCAGGGTAATCGAATGCTCCCCCGCCCCGCTTCCGGCGGCAAAACCATGGTTCCATACGGGAAAGGCACCCCGCATAAAACAGTGCAGGAGCATCTGGAAGCACCCCACAAAGGCGCCCCTTTGGCTCGAGCCCGTGCCGTTCGTAATAGAGCCCGACAGCCCCGAAGTCCCGTTCTACAGCCACAATCACCAGCCCGCAGTCACCTGGTGCGACAACGGCGATCTCCTGGCAATCTGGTTCACCTGCGAACAGGAGAGCGGTCGCGAGATGGTGGTGCTCAGCTCCCGTTTCCGTAAAGGCAGATGGGCTCCCGCCACCCTCTTCTTCTCGGTGCCTTCCAGGAACGTGACCGGCAGCGCGCTGGCGCATCTCCCCGACGGCACCCTCCTGCACATGAACGGAGTGGCCAACTCCGGAGACTGGCAGAACCTGGCACTCTGCATGCGCAGAAGCACCGACAACGGCAGAACATGGAGCCTCCCCGAGCTGGTGGAGCCCAGGCACGAAGTCAGGCACCAGGTAATCGCCGGCACCCTTG
>JAFZLP010000079.1 GCA_017551405.1 Bacteroidales bacterium | reverse complement strand
TCACGGTGAACTTGTTGTAGGCCTTTTTGGGAATTCCGCGCCGGTTCAGCTCTTCCTTGCCCATGTATTTGAATACCAGGTCGGTACAGCCGTTGTCGACGGCCACTTTAACGCGGAAGGGCTTGCCGTCGGAAACCTTCGTCAGGTCTATGTCGCGGAAGGACGTGAACAGGGTGGGAACGTCCATTACCGACTCGTTCAGCGGAATATGGCAGTCCTTCAGCTTTCCGTTCGAAGAGCTCAGCTTGGCGTCGATGTATCCCTTGTCCCAGTGATAGGTGTATTCGTTGGTGCAGCTGTATTTGCTCTCGCTCGCGGTGCGGCTGGCCTTGACGGCCCTGTGGCTGTCGCGCATGAAGAGGGATTCGAAATTCAGGCGGACCTTCACGAACATCTCGCAGAACTTGTCGGTATGTCCGTACATCCTGGCCTTGACGGCAGGTTTGCCTGCATGGGTGGTGACGCTTGTGGAAGCGTGGGCGCGGGCCACGTCGGCGTTGAGTACACCCCATTTATAGTGGATTACGTAAACCTGTTCCTCGTTGCCGTGGAATGAGTTCTCGTTCCCGCTCTTGAGCGGAATGGCGGCCATGGCCAGGGAGATGAGTATTGCTGCTGCGTTCATTGCGGGCAAAGGTAGTAATTTTCAAAATATTTCTTATCTTTGCAAACCCGATTTTGCAAACTCAATGCCACTTTAGCTCAGTCGGTAGAGCAGCGCATTCGTAACGCGCAGGTCGTCAGTTCAAGTCTGTCAAGTGGCTCACAAAAAAGACGCCCCCTCGAGGGCGCCTTTTTCATTTTATGCCTGCCTGCGGGATCAGATGTTCTGGGTGTCCCAGACCTTGGTGGCGGTGCAGTTGACAATGGTTCCCAGGCCGCCTGCTCCGAGCCTGAATTCGCCCTTTTCGAGGCGCCATTTGCCGTCTGCGCCCACGAAGGCGAGGTCCTTGGCGGGAATCTGGAGCTCGACCACCTTGCTCTCACCGGGCTGAAGCTCGACCTTGGTGAACGCGCGGAGACGCTTCACGTCCGGAACCACGCTGGCAACCAGGTCGGAGGAGTAGAGCAGGACGGCTTCCTTGCCGGCCACGGAGCCGGTGTTCCTGACGGTAACCTTCACGTTGATTACGTCGTCGGCCGTGAATTCGGTCTTGTCGGCCTGCAGGTCGCTGTACTCGAAGGTGGTGTAGCTGAGGCCGGTGCCGAAGGGCCACTGAACGTGCATGGAGGCGTCGTAGTTGTAGGCGCCCGCCATGGTGGCGACGTTCTCGGACACCTTGTAGTCGTATGTGTGGAGGTCGTTCACGTGCATGGAGTAGGTGAAGGGCAGCTTGCCGCTGAAGTTCTCCTTGCCGCTGAGCAGGAGGGCCAGGGCGTCGGCGCCGTAGTTGCCGGGGAGCATGATGTCCACGATGGCCTTGACGTTGGGCAGGTCAACAAGGTCGTTGATGATGCGGGGACGGCCTTCGTTGAGCACCAGCACGATGGGCTTGCCTACCTTGTCGAGGGCCTTCACGAGCTCTTTCTGGTTTGCGGAGAGGTTGAGGTCTTCGAGGTTGCCGGGAGTCTCGCAGTAGGAATTCTCACCGATGCAGGCCACTATGACGTCGGCCGAGCGGGCTGCGGCGACTGCTGCGGGGATGTTCACGTTCTTCTCTTCCATCCACCTGCCGTAATCCTGCACATATTCCATTCCGGGCACGAAGTTCACGCTGCCGAATTCGTTGCGGAGAGCTTCGTAGATGGTGTTGTAGGGCTCGGTGTAGCGGGGATCGTCGGTGCCCTGCCACTGGTAGCTCCAGCCGCCGTTGAGGGAGCGGATGGTGTTGGCGTTGGGGCCGGTGACCAGGATGCGGGCGCCCTTCCTGAGGGGAAGGATGCCGTCGTTCTTCAGGAGGACTTCGCCTTCCACAGCTGCCGCAAGGGCCGCGTCCCTGAATTCCTGGCTGCCGTATTTCTCATAGCCGCTGACGTCCCAGGTGGGATTGTCGAACAGGCCGAGGCGGTATTTGAGGCGGAGCACCCTGCGGACCGCGTCGTCGATGCGGCCCTGGGGAATGAGGCCTTCCTTCACCGCTGCGACGAGGTCTTCGCAGCTGGTCATGTTATATGGCTCCATGATCATGTCGATGCCGGCGTTGATGCCGAGTGCGAGGGCTTCCTTGCGGTCTGCGGCCACGTGTTCGCGGGTCCAGAGGTTCTCGATGTCGGCCCAGTCGGTGACTATCATGCCGTCCCAGTTGAGGCCTTCCTTGAGCCAGCCGGTGAGAAGCTCGTGGCTGGCATGCACGGGAGTGCCGTTGATGGACGCGGAGTTGACCATGACGTTGAGCGCTCCGGCCTGGATGCAGGCCTTGAAAGGAGCGAAGTACTTCTCGCGGAGATCGAGGGGCGAGACGTAGGCCGGGGTGCGGTCGCGGCCGGTAGCCGCGGCGCCGTAGGCCATGTAATGCTTGATGCTGACAGACACGTGCTCGAGGTCGATGTGGTTGGGGTCGTCTCCCTGGAGGGCGCGGGTTTCGGTTTCGGCCATCACGCTCTGGAGGTACGGGTCTTCACCGAAGCTCTCCCAAACGCGGGGCCACGACGGGTTGCGGGAAAGGTCCATGACGGGGGAGAATACCCACGGGCACATGGCGGAGCGGGTCTCGTAGGCCATGATTTCACCCATCTTGCGGGCGTGCTCCGGGTTGAAGGAGGCGCCGAGGTTGATTTCCTGGGGGAAGAAGGTGCCGTCGGAGAGATACGACGCGCCGTGGATCATGTCGAGGCCGTAGATGCAGGGGATGCCGAGTTCCTTCATGGAGAGTTCCTGGATCCTGGAGATGTACTCTGCGGTGAAGAAGCGGTCCTGGGCGGAGCTGGCGTAGACGTTGAGGATGCTGCCCACCTTGTACTTCCCGATGGCGGTCTGGAGCTTGTCCATGTCGAGACCGGAGAAGTCGGGGAGAAGGAAGCCCTCTATCGAGAGCTGCATCATCTGTCCTACCTTTTCCTCGAGGGTGAGAGCCTTCAGAGTCTTTTCGACCTTGGCCTCGATGGCCTTGTCGGAGGGGATTGCGGGCTTCCTGGAAGCCCCGTCGTTGCGCGAAGCGCACGCGCCGAGTGCTAATACGGCTGCTGCCATGGCGATGTGTCTGAATTGCATATGGATATAAGATTTAGATTTCGTCGTCTACAAATTTAGGAATATTCGCGCTTTTTCCATATTTTTGTTTACCAATGTAGTTCTTGTTGAGTTTTTGTGAAATGAAAATCGGTCTTATAGTTGCCCTCCGGCAGGAATACGAGCAGGTGAGAAAGCTGCTCGGCGGCCGCTCCGAAGGAGTGGTGGGGCAGAATGAAGTAGTGGTGCGGATGAGCGGAATGGGCAAGGTGAACGCCGCGCTCGGAGCCGCGGAATTCATAAACGAATATCCCCTCGACTGCCTTGTGAGCACGGGCGTCGCCGGAGGGCTCGACCCTTCGCTGCGCAGTCTCGACGTGGTGGTGGCCAGGGAAGTGGTCTATCACGACGTCTGGTGCGGCGAAGGCAATGCCTACGGGCAGGTTCAGGGCCTGCCGGAGCGCTTCCGGACCAATGACGTGCTCTATGCCAAGGCTATCGCTACGGGCGCCCGCGGCGGCCTGTTCTGCAGCGGCGACTTCTTCATCAGCACCTCCGCCCAGGCGAAGGCCATCCTGGACCATTTCCCCGAAGGCATGGCGGTAGACATGGAATCCGGGGCGCTGGCGCAGGTGTGCCATCTGCACGGCGTGCCCTTCATCAGCCTGCGCATAATCTCCGACACCGCCGGCGAAGACCATCAGAGCGAGTACGACAATTTCTGGGCTGCAGTGGCCGAAGACTCCTTCAACGCAGTCAAGAGTTTCCTCAACGCCTTGCCCTCAGAGTTATGAAAAGGACAGCATTGATTCTGGCCGCCCTCGTCGTTGCGGCCTGCGGCAGCCGGGAGAATCTGACAGAAAAATACGCGAGGTTCCTTACCACGCCCAACGGCTATGTGTGTGTCAAAACCGACACTCCTCCCGTCATCGACGGCAGCCTCTCCGATGCGTGCTGGGCGAAGGCTGAGTTCAACTCCGAATTCCACGACATCAGCGGCGAAGGCTTCCCGGAGCCCTACCGTAATACTAGGGTTAAGATGCTGTGGGACAATGACTTCCTTTACATCGGAGCAGAGTTGGAAGAGCCCCTGCTGCAGGGGAGCATCAGCGTCCGCGACGAAGTCATCTGGAAAGACAACGACTTCGAGGTTTTTCTCGATCCCGACGGCGACGGCCGGAATTACTACGAGATGGAATTCAACGCCCTCGGGACGGTTTTCGACCTCTTCCTGGAGGGCTCGTACCGCTGCCCCGAAAGGCCTTACATAATGTTCCAGTGGGATTGCCAGGGGCTG
>JAFZLP010000078.1 GCA_017551405.1 Bacteroidales bacterium | reverse complement strand
GGGCCGCGAGGCCTCCAGGGCGCTCAACGCGCTGCTGCAGCAGGCTGAAGGAAAGCCCGAGCAGGCCGCCTTCGAGGACATCGCCCTCAGGGCCATGGCGAAGGCGTGCTACTCCACGGTGAACATCGGGCATTACGGCCTTGCATTCCCGTTCTACACGCACTTCACTTCGCCCATCCGCCGCTATCCCGACCTAATGGTCCACAGGCTCCTTACCATCTATCTTGCAGGCGGAAAGAGCCAGGACCAGGGCTATTACGAAGGCGAGTGCACGCATGCTTCCGAACGCGAGCAGATAGCGCAGGACGCCGAGCGCACCAGCACCAAGTACAAGCTCGTGGAGTTCATGCAGGACAAGATAGGCCAGGAGTTCGACGGCCGCGTTTCGGGCGTCACCGACTGGGGCATGTACGTGGAGATAGAGCCGACCAAGGTCGAGGGAATGGTGGCGCTCCGCGCAATCAGGTCCGACTTCTTCGAGTTCGACGAAGAGCACTACCGCCTCGTGGGCAAGAGGACCAGGAAGGTCTTCCGCCTCGGCGACAGGGTGCGCATACGCGTGAAGGAAGCGAATCTGGAACAGCGCCTGCTCGACTACGAGCTGGTGGAGTAGAGCGGCCTAGATCAGTTTGTATTCTTTGAGCCTCTTCCTCAATTCCAAGTGATTGGGGCAGAGGCTTTCCAGTAATTTGTGGAACTCGGCCCCGTGGTTCATATAGCGGAGGTGGCAGAGCTCGTGGACCATCACGTAGTCCTGCAGGTCCTGCGGGAGGCGCATCAGGTTGAGGTTCAGGTTGATGTTGCCCTTTACGGAGCAGGAACCCCAGTTCGAGACGTTGTGCTTTATCCTGACGGAATTGACGCTGAAGCCATGGAGCGTGGCGAGTTCCCTCAGCCTTCCGGGCAGATACGCCTTCGCGGCCTTGCGGAGCTCCGCCACTTCGGGGGAGTCGGGGAGTTTCCTCCTCCTGCGGCGGTACACTATGCGGACCCTTCCGCTCAAAATATCTCCCAGAGTGATCTTCATGGCGTGGCAAAGATACAAATTTTGCCTATCTTTGCATGATATGATTTCCGAGAGCAAGATAAAGAATGCCGTAAAGGACATGTTTTCCGGCATCGAGTTCGAAAGGGAACCCGCGGGGCTTTACGATCCCATGCGTTATATGGTCGGCAGCGAGGGCAAGAGGATACGTCCCATGCTGTGCCTCACCGCGTATTCCCTGTTCAAGGACACTCTCGGCGAAGAAATCATCGAACCCGCCAGGGCCCTGGAGCTCTTCCACGCCTCCACTCTCATCCACGACGACATAATGGACGGCAGCCCGCTCCGCAGGGGCCGTGACACCGTCTGGGTGAAATGGGGTGCCGACACCGCCCTGCTTTCGGGCGACGCCCTTCTTATCGAGGCCTGCAGGCGCTTCTCTTCCGTCTCTGCAAAACACCGCGGCAAGGTGCTCTCGCTTTTCACCGAAACCGCCATGAAGGTGTGCGAGGGCCAGCAGCTCGACCTGGATTATGAGCGGGAGGAGGAAGTCTCCATGGAAGATTACACCGCCATGGTGGGCCTCAAGACATCCAGTTTCATGGGCTGCGCCGCCAAGACGGGCGCCATTATTGCCGATGCCGCTCCGCTTCAGTGCGAGAGGCTGTACAAATACGGCTACAACCTGGGCATGGCCTTCCAGATCACCGACGACTACCTCGACGTGTTCGGCGATGAAACGCTGCTCGGCAAGCCCCTCGGCCGCGACATCATCAACTGCGAGAAGAGCTGGCTCACCGTCAGGGCCATGGAGAAGGCCGCCGACAAGCCGGGCCTGCTTAAGGCTCTGGCCGCTCCTGCCGAATCCGAAGAGGAAAAGGGAGCCAAGATCGCCTCAGTCAAGAACATCTATATCGAGCTCGGGGTGGATGCCGACGCCGTCGAGGCAGTGCGGAACTACACCGTCAGGGCCATGGAGGCAGTCTCGTCCATGCGCCTCGGACAGGTCCGCCTCGAGGTGCTCCGGCGCTTTGCCGAAAAGCTTGTCGGCCGCGTCAGATGACAGAATCCGAGGCCATAGTGGTAAGGAATGCAGGGAGTCATTTCCTGCTGAGCCGCCTGCCCGAATGGGAGCCGTTCCCGGCCGTCCTGCGCGGCAAGGTGCGTCTGAAAGGCAGCACTTCGACGAATCCCGTTGCCGTCGGTGATGTGGTACGATTCCGGGAGGGTACTCCCCCTTCGGGAGTTCGCCCTTCGGGCTCACCCCACCATCCCTTCGGGACGGTCCCCCCGCTATCGAACCGCGGGTGTTACGTCCCTCAGGGGGAGTCCCTCCCGGAATCCGCCGCTGTCGAACCGCGGGCGGCACGTCCTTCGGAGGGAGTTCCTGCCGATGCTGCAGTTATAACTGAAGTCCTTCCGCGAAGGAACTACGTGATCCGCAAGTCCACCAACCTCAGCCGCAAGAACCATGTGATCGCGGCCAACCTGGACAGGGCGGTGATTGCAGTGAGCCTGCTGTTTCCGGAAATAAAGCTGCCTTTCCTGGACAGGATACTCGTTACCTGCGAGGTATACGGTATCAGGCCCGTGATAGTGCTGAACAAGATAGACCTATACGGCAAACTGTATGCAGACGATGTGGAAAACTTCCTGCGGATATACGAAGGGGCCGGCTATACGGTAATCCGGACCTCCTGCAAGACGGGGGAGGGCATCGACGAGCTCCGGAAGCTTTGCAGCGAAGGCGTTTCGCTGTTCTCGGGCGAATCCGGAGTGGGCAAATCGTCCCTCATCAAGGCTCTCGATCCGGGCCTCGACCCCAAGATAGGCAAGATCTCCGCAGCCCACATGCAGGGCAAACACACCACGTCGCTCTACGAGATGTATCCCCTCGCGGGCGGCGGTTTCGTGGTGGACAGCCCGGGCCTCAGGGGCTTCGGCCTGGTGGACCTCGAGAAGGAAGAGATCTCCAAGTATTTCCCCGAAATGCTCCGCGTGGGGCAGGACTGCCGCTTCACCCCCTGCACCCATACCCATGAGCCAGGCTGTGCGGTCAAGGAGGCCGTCGACGCCGGCATCATCAGCCCCGAGCGCTACAACTCCTACCTCGGCATGCTCGAGGAAGACACCAAGTTCCGATGAAACCCCTCGACCGAGAAATACTCCGCCTTGCCATTCCGAGCATCCTGGCCAATATCACCGTGCCGCTCGTGGGCATGGTGGACCTCGCCATTGCCGGACATCTTCACGGCGGGGCGCTCCCGGCGGCCTTTATAGGGGCTGTGAGCGTCGGCGGCCTGCTCTTCAGCGTCCTGTACTGGAATTTCGGCTTCCTGCGTGCCGGGACAGGCGGCCTCACCGCTCAGGCCTACGGGCGTGCCCGGGCCGGCGCATCCATCCATGAGGCCGGCGTCCTGCTCGGCCGGGGTTTGGTGCTTGCTCTGGCCATCTCGTTGATTCTCATAGCATTGCAGTGGCCGTTCGTGAAACTGGGGCTCCTGGTAATAGGCGGGACTCCCGAGGTATCGGCCCTGGCGGAACGCTACTTTTTCATCCGCATTTGGGCTTCGCCCGCAACCCTCTCGCTCATGGTGTTCCGCGGCTGGTTTATAGGCATGCAGGACACGCGCAGCAGCATGTGGGTAGACCTCATCGTGAACGTAACCAACATAGCGGCGAGCCTGCTGCTGGCTTTCCCGCTGGGAATGGGCTTCAGCGGCATCGCGCTGGGCACTGTCATCGCGCAGTATTCGGGCCTGGCGTTCGCGGTTGCGGTGGTCCTCGCAAAGTACCGCTCCCTGGTGAAGGACGTCCGCCCTGCGGAGTGCATCGGCGTTTCCAGGGAATTCTTCAGGATGAACCGCAATCTCTTCCTCAGGTCCCTAAGTTTCATGGGCATCTACTTCGGATTCAGCGCCATAACGGCCCGTTACGGAGATACCGCGCTCGCTGTCGGCTCGCTGCTGATGAACCTGCTGATGCTGTTCTCTTACTTTACCGACGGCTTTGCCTATGCCGGCGAGGCGCTCACCGGCCGCTATATAGGCGAGGGGCTGCGCGACATGGTGGTGAAAACGGTGCGTCATGTCTTCGTGTGGAGCATGGCAGTGGCGCTGCTCTGGGTGTTCATCTACCTCTTTGCCGGAAGTCCGCTGATTGCCCTCATGACGGACGATGCAGCCGTGCGCCTTGCGGCCCGGCCATACCTGTGGTGGCTGATCCTGATGCCGCCTCTCGGCTGCGCGGCGTTCACCTGGGACGGCATCTACACCGGAGCCACCGCCACTGCGGCGATGCGCGACGCGATGTTCCTGGCCGTAGCCGCATTCTTTTCGGTGTGGTTTGCAGGGAGATATCTCCTCGGGCTCGATCCGGCTGCCGGCGGCCAGCTTGTCCCGGCGGTCCTCAACCTCATCCTCGCCGCCTATTTCGCCCACCTTCTGGTCCGCACCGTCTGGCTTTCCGCCCGTTACAGGCGCGACGTCCTCCGCTGAAAATCATTATATTTGTAAACTATGGACAGGAAAACACTGGAAATAATGGCCCCGGCAGGCAACTTCGAATGCCTTGAGGCTGCCATCCAGGGCGGAGCCGATTCCGTCTATTTCGGGGTGGGGCATCTGAACATGCGCTCCCACTCGGCCAACAATTTCAGCCCCGACGACCTCGGGGCCGTGGTGGAACGCTGCCACAAGGCCGGGGTTAAGGCCTACCTGACCCTGAATATCATCCTGTACCAGGAAGACCTCTCCGCCATG
>JAFZLP010000077.1 GCA_017551405.1 Bacteroidales bacterium | reverse complement strand
CATGTTCAAGGATATTTTCGCCGGCATGGAACGCCCCAACGACGCAGTCAGGCGCCTTACCGCCGAGCTCGGCCGTTTCGCCTTTTACGATCCCGCCCTGTTCGGCACTCCTACCGCCGGCAACGACGAGGAGTGCCTGCGCACCGCCCGTCTCCTTCTCACCGACGAGGGTCTCGGCTACGGCAGCAAGCCGAAGGGCGTGCTGGAATTCCACCGCTATCCCGGGGAGACCCGCACTGCTTTTGCGGAGCATCTTGTCGAAGGACAGGAGTACATGCGCAATGCCGATGGCAGCGTAAACCTCTGTGTCACAATCTCTCCCGAACATAAGGAGCTTTTCACCGCCGCCCTTGAGAAGGTGCGCGCCGAGTATGAAAAGCGCTACGATGTCCGCTACAATGTGGAGTTCACCTTCCAGGATCCCGCCACCAACACCATCGCCGTCGACATGAAGGACGAGCCTTTCCTCTGCGACGACGGCTCGCGCCTGTTCCGTCCCGCCGGCCACGGCGCCCTCATCTACAACCTGAACAAGGTCGAGGCGGAGCTGGTGAGCATCAAGAACATCGACAACGTCGCGGTGGAGCGCCTGCTTCCCGTCACCTCGCTTTACAAGAAGGTGCTGATGGGCCGTGCCCTGCAGCTGCGCGACACCATTTTCGGCTATCTGCGCCGTCTGGACGAAGAGATCACTCCCGCCCTTCTCGACGAGATCCAGAAGTGGCTCGACGATACCCTCTGCATCCATTTCGATTCGCTTCCGTACGGGCTCGAGACCAGGGCTAAGATCCTGAGGGCCAAGCTGGACCGCCCCATCCGCGTGTGCGGCATGGTGCGCAACCAGGGCGAACCGGGCGGCGGTCCGTTCATCGTCAAGGGCGCCGACGGCTCCACATCTCTCCAGATCCTCGAGAGCGTGCAGATCAACAAGGACAATCCGGTTGCTGCGGCAGCGCTTGCGGGCGCCACTCATTTCAATCCGGTCGATCTGGTGTGCTGCCTGCGCGACTACAAGGGCAGGCGTTTCGACCTGCTCAAGCATGTCGATCCCCAAACCGGCTTCATCTCCTACAAGAGCTATCAGGGCCGCGAGCTCAAGGCTCTGGAGCTTCCGGGCCTGTGGAACGGCAGCATGAGCGACTGGAACACACTCTTCGTGGAAGTGCCCGTGGAGACTTTCAATCCGGTGAAGGTCGTGCTTGACCTGCTGCGTCCGGCGCATCAGAACTAACTGTTGCTTTTTTACATTTATTTATCTATTTTTGCAGGCTTTTTTGAAACAATAAAAGACCTAAATATGGCTACTCAGCAAAAGACAAAGCAGGAAATCCGTCAGGAGAACACTGCAGAACAGCTTTCTCGTACCGAACAGTTCTACGAGAAGAACAAGAAATGGATTTGGGGCGTTATCATCGGCATCCTCGTCATCTGGCTTGCCTCCCTCGCCTATAACCGCTACATCTACATGCCCAAGTGCGCAGAGGCCCAGGAGCAGATGTTCCCCGCAGAGAACAACTTCAGCGCCGGCGAATATGAGCTCGCCCTCAATGGCGACGGCAACGTGCTCGGCTTCTCCCAGATTATCGACGACTACGGCAACAAGGCCGGCAAGGCCGTCTATCTGTATGCCGGCATCTGCCAGCTTCAGCTCGGCAACTTCCAGGATGCGATAGACTACCTCAAGAAATACAAGGGCAAGGAGCCCATCCTGAAGGCCCGTGCACTCGCTTGCCAGGGCGACGCCTACGTAGGCCTGGAGCAGTACGAGAACGCCATCGCCGCTTACAAGAAGGCCGTTGCCGTGAACGACAACGTGTTCAACGCCGGCTATCTGTTCAAGGAAGGCCTGGCTTACAAGGCCCTCGGCGACAACGCAGCCGCCCTCAAGTGCTTCGAGACCATCAGGGACAATTATCCGCAGAGTGTCGAAGCCGCTGAAATCGCCCGTTACATCACCGAAGTGAGCGAGTAATATGGGACGCGCATTTGAATTCCGCAAGGAGCGCAAGATGAAGCGCTGGGGCCACATGGCCCGTACTTTCACCAAGCTGGGCAAGGAAATCACCGTCGCCGTCAAGCAGGGCGGTCCCGATGTAACCGGCAATCCCCGTCTGCGCGCACTCATGGCTGAGGCCCGTTCCGAGCAGATGCCTAAGGAGAACATCGAGCGCGCCATCAAGAAGGCCACCGAGAGCAAGTCCGGCGACTTCAAGGAGGTTGTATACGAAGGCTACGGCCCGTTCGGTATCGCCATCCTGGTAGAGACCGCCACCGACAACACCACCCGCACCGTCGCCAATGTCCGCAGCTACTTCAACAAGTGCGGCGGCACCCTCGGCACCAGCGGCAGCGTCGGCTTCATGTTCGACCACAAGTGTGTTTTCCGCATCAAGGAAACCGAAGGCATGGATCTGGAAGAGCTTGAGCTCGAACTGATCGACTTCGGCGCCGAAGAGCTTTTCGACGAAGAGGTGGAAGACAAGGACGGAAACGTCAGCAAGGAAGTTGTCATCTACGGCGACTATCCCTCCTACGGCTCCATCCAGAAGTACATCGAAGACAAGGGTTACGAACTCGTTTCCGGCGGCTTCGAGCGCATTCCGAATGCGGAGCTCAAGGATGTCACTCCCGAGCAGCGCTCCACCATCGACAAGCTCGTCGGTCTTCTGGAAGACGACGAAGACGTGACCAACGTCTACACCACCATGAAGCCCGGCGAAGACGCCTAAAGGCCCGCTGAACTGTTAAAAACGGCACCTCGAT
>JAFZLP010000076.1 GCA_017551405.1 Bacteroidales bacterium | reverse complement strand
CTGTACGTGATCTGCAAGAAGAACCCCAAGTTCAAGATGCGTCAGGGATAATAATCAGTAACTAATTAAGTAAAGTATAATTATGGCACGTATAGCCGGTGTTGATTTACCTAACAACAAGCAAGGAGAAATAGGCCTGACCTATATCTTCGGTATCGGCCGCAGCTCCGCCAGGAAGATTCTTGACAAGTGCGGTATCGACAGAACCATCAAAGTAGGTGACTGGAACGACGATCAGATTGCCAAAATCCGTACCGAGATCAACGAAGAGTACAAGATCGAGGGTGAGCTCCGCTCAAGCGTCCAGATGGACATCAAGCGCCTCATGGATATCGGCTGCTACCGTGGTATCCGCCACCGTGCGGGTCTCCCTGTCCGCGGACAGAGCACCAAGAACAACGCCCGTACCCGCAAGGGCCGCAAGAAGACCGTTGCCAACAAGAAGAAGGCAACCAAGTAAAAATTGATGAATTATGGCAAAGAAAACTACAACATCCAAGAGGGTTGTCAAGGTTGAAGCTTATGGCGAAGCCCATATTTCATCAACCTTCAACAACGTCATCGTCTCCCTCACCAATGCCCAGGGCCAGGTTATCAGCTGGGGTTCTGCAGGCAAGTGCGGCTTCAGGGGGTCCAAGAAAAACACTCCTTACGCCGCCCAGATGGCCGCCGAGGATGCTGCCAAGACAGCATACGACGCAGGTCTCCGCAGGGTCAAGTGCTACGTCAAGGGTCCCGGCTCCGGCCGTGAATCCGCCGTCCGCACCATCAACAACGCAGGTATCATCGTGACCGAGATCATCGACGTCACCCCTATGCCTCACAACGGGTGCAGACCCAAAGGCCGTCGTAAAGTTTAACCTTAAAGCAAGATTACTATGGCAAGATATACAGGTCCCAGCACCAAGATCGCCCGTAAGTTCGGCGAACCCATTTTCGGCGCAGACAAATATTTCGAGAAGCGCAACTTCCCTCCGGGACAGCACGGTCTCGCCTCCAAGCGCAAAAAGCAGAAGGAGTACGGTACCCAGCTCAAGGAGAAGCAGAAGGTCAAGTACATGTACGGTGTGCTCGAGCGTCAGTTCCGCAACACCTACGAGAAGGCTACCCGCATGGCCGGCCAGAAGGGTGAGAACCTCATTCTCCTCCTCGAGTCCCGCCTCGACAACGTAGTCTATCGTCTCGGCATCGCTCCCAGCCGTGCAGCCGCCCGCCAGCTCGTTTCCCATCACCACATCACCCTGAACGGAGACGTCTGCAGCATCCCTTCCGCACAGGTCAAGCCCGGCGACGTCGTTGCAGTGCGCGAGCGTTCCAAGAGCCTCGAGGTCATCCAGAGCAGCGTGGCTTCCGTCACCAAGTACTCATGGCTTGAGTTCGACCAGAAGAACCTCAGCGGCAAATTCCTCAACCTCCCTGCACGTGCAGAGGTTCCCGAGAACATCAACGAGCAGCTTATCGTCGACCTCTACTCCAAATAACAGTTAACACCTTAAAAAGAACAATATGGCAATCTTAGCATTTCAGAAGCCCGACAAGGTGATAATGCTCGAAAGCACCGACACCATTGGCCGCTTTGAGTTCCGCCCCCTGGAGCCCGGTTACGGCCAGACCATCGGCAACGCTCTTCGCCGCATCCTGCTCGCCTCTCTCGAGGGCTTTGCGATTTCCCAGATCAAGATTGTCGGAGTCGACCAGGAGTTCCAGACTATCCCCGGTGTCATCGAGGGTATGCAGGACATCATTCTCAACCTCAAGCAGGTGAGATTCCGCAGGATGGTCGAATCCGTCGATACCGAGACTGTCAACATTACCGTCAGCGGCAAGCACGAGTTTACCGCTGAAGATATCTCAAAGGGATTGTCTTCTTTCAAGGTGTTGAACCTCGACCAGCACATCTGCTCGCTCGAACCGTCCGTCAAGCTCGAAATCTCCATCACCATCACCAAAGGCCGCGGCTTCGTGCCCGCCGAGGAGCTGCGTGACGAGAACACGCCCATCGGCACCATCCCCGTGGATGCCATCTACACCCCTATCCGCAAGGTCAACTGGAGCGTAGACAACTGGCGTGTCGAGCAGAAGACCGACTACGAGAAACTTACCCTCGAAGTCGAGACCGACGGCTCCATCAGCCCTGACGATGCTCTTCAGGAGGCCGCCAACATTCTGATTTACCATTTCAGGCTCTTCACGGACGACAAGAAGGTCTCCATCGAGAGCGCAGTCGAATCCTCCGCAGGCGAGCTTGACGAAGAGGCCCTCCACATGAGGCACCTCCTTATGAGCAAGCTGACCGACGTAGGCCTGTCAGTCCGCGCTTTCAACTGCCTCAAGGCAGCCGAGATCGAAACTTTCGGCGACCTCGTGTCCTACTCCCGTGCCGAGCTCATGAAGTTCCGCAATTTCGGCCGCAAGTCGCTCCACGAAATCGAGCAGCTTGTAGAGAAGATGAAGCTCGACTTCGGAATGGATGTCACCAAGTATAATATCGAACCCAAGAAAAAGAACGTTTAGAGATGAGACACAATAAAGCTATCAATCATCTTGGTCGTCAGAGCGGTCACCGCAAGGCTATGCTGGCCAATATGGCTTCTTCCCTGATTATGCATAAGCGTATCACCACCACCGTGGCAAAGGCAAAAGCCCTCCGCAGCTATGTCGAACCGCTTATCACCAAGTCCAAGGAGGATTCCACCCACTCCCGCCGCGTTGTTTTCAGCTACCTCAAAGACAAGAACGCAACCGCAGAGCTCTTCCGCGTTGTAGCTCCCAAGGTCGCTGACCGTCCGGGCGGATACACCCGCGTGCTCCACACCGGTTTCCGTCAGGGTGACGCCGCCGAAATGGCCCTCATCGAGCTCGTAGACTTCAACGAGGCCGCACTCGCAAGTGCTCCCAAGGCAGAGAAGAAGGCTACCCGCCGCAGCCGCGCCAAGAAGGCAGAGGCTCCCGCAGCCGCTCCTGCAGAAGCTCCCGCAGCAGAGGAAAAGGCAGAATAAGACCTTCCAAGAATAGAGCCCCGGCAGTCCAAAAAACCGCCGGGGCTTTGTTTTTTTCGGAATAATTGTATACTTTAGCAGGATAAAATTAGTAACCTATAACCGAATGAACCCGCTATTTTATGCAGTCCCCTGTGCATCAGTCATAGCACTGCTCTTCGCCTTCATCTTCTATCGCCAGATGAAGAAACAGGATGAGGGCACCCCCACCATGAAGCAGATAGCCCAGTACGTCCGCGAGGGCGCAATGGCCTACCTTAAGCAGCAGTACAAAGTTGTGGTCATTGTGTTTGTCATCATGGCCGTTTTCTTTGCCGTGCTCGCCTATGTATTCCACGTCCAGAACCCCTGGGTGCCGTTCGCATTCCTCACCGGAGGTTTCTTCAGCGGCCTCGCCGGCTTTGTCGGAATGAAGACCGCCACCTTCGCCTCCGGCCGCACCGCCAACGCCGCCCGCCGCTCGCTCAACGCCGGCCTTAAGGTGGCCTTCCGCAGCGGCGCCGTAATGGGCCTCACCGTGGTCGGCCTCGGCCTGCTCGACATAGCGCTCTGGTACATCGTTCTCAACGCCTGCATAGTAGAGGCAACCGAGGCGCAGAAGCTCGTGGTCATCACCACCACAATGCTTACCTTCGGAATGGGTGCATCCACCCAGGCCCTCTTCGCACGCGTGGGCGGCGGCATCTACACCAAGGCCGCTGACGTAGGCGCCGACATAGTGGGCAAGGTAGAGACCGATCTCCCCGAAGACGATCCCCGCAACCCCGCCACCATCGCCGACAACGTAGGCGACAACGTGGGTGACGTGGCCGGCATGGGAGCAGACCTCTACGAGAGCTACTGCGGCAGCATCCTTTCCACCATGGCGCTGGGCGCTTCGGCCTTCTATTCGTTCGGTCCGGAGATGCAGACAAGGGCGATCCTCGCCCCGATGCTCATCGCTGCGGTGGGCGTGGTGCTCTCCGTCATCAGCATCTTCACCGTCCGCACCAAGGAAGGCGCAGGCATGGGCCAGCTCTTGAAGAGCATGAGCTTCGGCACCAACATGGCCGCCATCCTCAGCGGCCTGGCCACCTTCGGCATCCTCGCCCTGGTGTTCGGCACCGGCAACAGCGACTGGTGGCACTTCTCCTGCTCGGTGGTCGCCGGCCTTGTGGCGGGCGTGGTCATCGGCAAAGCCACGGAGTACTACACCTCGCACTCCTATAAGCCCACCCAGAAGCTGGCGGAGGCCTCCAAGACCGGCCCCGCAACCGTCATCATCAACGGCGTCGGCCTGGGTATGGTTTCCACCGCCATACCGGTGATCGCAATAGTCTGCGCAATCGTGCTGGCTTATCTCTTCGCCATCGGCTTCGACGTGCAGCACATGATGAGCGCCGCATCCCTGTCCAAGGGCCTCTACGGCGTGGCAATCGCCGCTGTGGGCATGCTTTCCACCCTGGGCATCACCCTCGCCACCGACGCCTACGGCCCCATCGCCGACAACGCAGGCGGCAACGCCCAGATGAGCGAGCTCGAACCCGAAGTGCGTGAACGCACCGACGTCCTCGACGCCCTTGGCAATACCACCGCCGCCACCGGCAAGGGCTTCGCCATCGGCAGCGCAGCACTCACCGCACTCGCACTCCTGGCATCTTACATCGAAGAGATCAAGATAGCCCTCGAGCGTGTGGGCGAGCAGGTCGTGGCTGTAGGCGGAGGCCTCGTGAAGGCCGCTGACGCCAGCATCCTCGACATCCTGAACAACTTCAACGTGTCGCTCATGAACCCGGCGGTTCTCGCAGGCGTATTCATCGGCGGCATGATGGCCTTCCTGTTCTGCGGCCTCACCATGAACGCCGTGGGCCGCGCCGCTGAAAAGATGGTCGTCGAGGTCCGCCGCCAGTTCCGCGAAATCAAGGGCATCCTCACCGGCGAAGGCACTCCCGACTACAAGCGCTGCGTCGAAATCTCCACCAGGGCCGCCCAGCACGAAATGCTCGGTCCCGCCCTCCTGGCCATCATAGTTCCTGTCCTCGTGGGCATTGTGCTCGGCGTCGCCGGTGTGCTCGGCCTGCTTATCGGCGGCCTCGGAGCCGGCTTCGTGCTTGCCGTGTTCATGTCCAACTCGGGCGGAGCATGGGACAACGCCAAGAAATATGTCGAGGAAGGCAACTACGGGGGCAAGAATTCCGAATGCCACCATGCCACCGTCGTCGGCGACACCGTGGGCGACCCGTTCAAAGACACTTCCGGCCCGTCCCTCAACATACTCATCAAGCTCATGAGCATGGTGAGCATCGTAATGGCAGGCCTTACCGTCGGATTCCATCTGTTATAGTCATATGAAACATTTCACACTTCCTGAGGACGGGGGCCTCATCCTAAAAAATCTCCCGGACGATATCCTTCACGGCTTCGACCGCCTCTACACAGAGGTAAGCCGGGATCCGCTTGAAGGCAGCGAAAAAGTCGCAGACGAGGTTATCAAGGCCATCCGCGCCCATGAAAAGTCGGGCGAGAAGCGCCTCTTCCGTCTCGGCCTCAGCACCGGCTCCAGCCCGGTCATGCTCTACGAAGAACTCAGCCGCCGCAATGCAGCGGGAGAAGTATCCTTCAGGAATGTGGAAATCTACTCGATAGACGAGTATTATCCTTCGGTCGCGGGGAGCTATCAGAGCCGCAACGCCAAGCTCTACGAGGCACTGCTCAACAGTATCGACATCCTTCCCGAAAACATCCACATCCCCGACGGCACCGTTCCCCACGAGAAGGTCAGCGAATTCTGCTCCGCCTTCGACGCCGCCGCGCGCGGTCTCGACCTTTTGGTGATAGGCGTAGGCGAGCAGGGACAGGTCGGCTTCAACGAGCCCGGCGCCGCCGAGCAGAGCCGCACCCGCACCGTGCTCCTCTCGTATGCCAACCGCAAGCGCCAGGCAAGCAACTATTTCGGCCACGACCTGTCGATTACCCCCAAGGAGGCCATCACCATGGGCCTCAGCACCATGCTCAGCGCCAAGAAGGTCATCCTTCTGGCCTGGGGCGAAGGCAAAGCCGAAGTGGTGAGCAAAGTCACTGAAGGCAAGATTACCGCCGACGTTCCCGCCAGCTTCTTCCAGCAGCATCCGGACGTCAAGCTGTACGTCGACGAAGTGGCCGCCGGCAACCTCACCCGCTTCGTGGCCCCGTGGCTCATCGGTCCCTGCGACTGGACTCCCAAGTTCCGCCGCAAGGCCGTGATCTGGCTGTGCCGCAAGGTCGGTAAGCCCATCCTCAAGCTCACCCGCCAGGATTACCTCCAGAACTCCCTCGAAGGCCTTCTGGAAGCCGCAGGCAGCTACAACAAGGTGAATATTGACGTCTTCAACGACCTCCAGCATACCATTTCCGGATGGCCCGGCGGCAAGCCCAACGCCGACGACACCTACCGTCCCGTCAAGAGCAGCCCCTTCCCGAAGACGGTGCTGGTCTTCTCCCCGCATCCCGACGACGACGTCATCAGCATGGGCGGCACCCTCATCCGCCTGCAGCACCAGGGCCACAACGTGCATGTCGCCTACGAGACTTCCGGCGACGTGGCCGTCCACGACAGCGTGGTGATGCAGCACATCGACGCCGCCTACCAGCTCGGCTACGGCGACAGGCGCGAAGAGGTGCGGAAGATCATCGAAAGCAAGAAGCCCGGTGAGCCCGAACCCCGCAAGCTGCTGGATATCAAGGCCGCAATCCGCCGCAGCGAAGCCCGTGGCGCCGACCATTCCTTCGGCATGGACGACGACCACATCCACTTCCTCAACCTGCCATTCTACGAGAGCGGCGGCGTGAAGAAGAACCCCTGCAGCCAGATCGACGTCGACATCATCAAAAAGCTCATGAGTACCCTCAAGCCCGACCAGATCTACATGGCCGGCGACCTGGCGGATCCCCACGGCACCCACCGCGTCTGCACCGAGGCCGCCCTCGAGGCGTTCACCCAGCTGGCAGAAGAAGGGGCGAAGTGGACGGAAGGCTGCTACATCTGGCTCTACCGCGGCGCGTGGATGGAGTGGGAGCTTGACCGCGTGGACATGGCAGTTCCCCTCAGCCCCGACGAGGTTCTGGAAAAGCGCCACGCCATCTACAGGCATCTTTCCCAGAAAGACATAGTTCCGTTCCCCGGCGAAGACCCGCGCGAGTTCTGGCAGAGGGCCGAAGACCGCACCCAGACCACCGCTCGTCAGTATGACGACCTGGGAATGGCTGAATATCAGGCAATTGAAGTTTTCTTAAGATTGAAATAGAAATGAGAATTATCATTCGCGACACCTATTCTGAAGGCTCGGTATGGGCCGCCCATTACATCGCAGACCGCATCCGCGAGAAAGCGGCGCGTACGAGCGAACCCTTTGTGCTGGGCCTTCCCACCGGTTCCACTCCCATCGCCACCTATGACGAGCTTGCACGTATGGTTGCAGCTGGAGAAATCTCTTTCAAGAATGTCATCTCCTTCAACATGGACGAGTATGTAGGCCTTCCCGAAAGCCATCCCGAAAGCTACCACTCCTTCATGTTCAAGAACCTGTTCTCGCGTATCGACGAGCCCAGGGAGAACATCCATATCCTCAACGGCAACGCTCCCGACCTCCAGGCCGAGTGCCGTGCCTACGAAAGGGCCATCGAAGAAGCGGGCGGCATCGACCTCTTCCTCGGCGGTATCGGCGAAGACGGACACATCGCCTTCAACGAGCCCTTCTCGTCAATCTACAGCCGCACCCGTGTGGTCACCCTCACCGATGACACTATCCGCGTGAATTCCCGCTTCTTCGGCGGCGACGAGTCGCTCGTTCCCAGGCAGGCCCTGTCGGTCGGCGTGGCCACGGTGCTCTCCGCCAAGGAGGTGGTCATCCTCGCCTTCGGTCCCAAGAAGGCCCGCGCCATCCGCGATGCCGTCGAGGGCGGAGTATCCCACACCAACACCGTGTCGGCCCTTCAGCTCCACCAGTTCGGCACCATCGTCATGGACGAGCTTGCCGCCGGCGAACTTAAGGTCAACAGCTACAATTATTTTAAAGCGGTAGAGGCGGCGGAAAACCGCTAAAGGACCTGCCGGTAGACAGAACCTCTCAACAGGGTGCGCAGTTCTTCGGGACTTGCGCACCTTTGCTGTTCTTCAGGGCTTATGACCGGGCCGATTCCCAGCCTGAGGGTCTTCCCAGCTTTGTTGAAAACCTCCTTCGGGAAGCGCAGCAGCCTCACCTTCCACCCGAAAAGCATACCCAGATTGTAGTAAAAACCGGAGTTGCCGTCGAAGAAGCGGACGGGCACCACCGGCACGTTGGCCGAGGCTATGAACTTGATCATCGGCAACTGCCAGTCGCGGTCGCGCACCCGGGGTTCCGTGTAAGTGCTGCCGTCGGGCATCGTAACCACGGGCCCGGGCCCCGGAATCTTGTCTGAAACCGCACCGGAAGGGAAGATTCCCAGGGGATGGCCGCCCCTGACATGCTCCATGGCGGCGCGGATCCCGCTGATGCTCTCGGCGGTGGGTGCGGTGCGCGT
>JAFZLP010000075.1 GCA_017551405.1 Bacteroidales bacterium | reverse complement strand
CCAGAAGGGATACGTGGTATACGTGCAGGACAACCGCGGCACCCAGAACCGCGGCGCCGCCTTCGAGAAGGCCATCAACCGTCGCTGCGGACAGGCCGAGATGGCCGACCAGATGGCGGGCATCCGCAAGCTCATGGAACAACCCTGGATAGACTGCTCCAGGATAGGCGTTCACGGCTGGAGCTACGGCGGCTTCATGACCATCTCGCTGATGACCAACTACCCCGACGTGTTCAAGGTCGGCGTGGCGGGCGGTCCGGTGATAGACTGGAAATGGTATGAGGTGATGTACGGCGAGAGGTACATGGACACCCAGGCCGCGAACCCCGAGGGCTTCGAACAGACCTCGCTGATTGGCAAGGCGGACTGCCTGAAGGGCAAACTCCTAATCTGCCAGGGAGCCGTGGACAACACCGTAGTGTGGGAACACAGCCTGAGTTTCGTGCAGAAGTGCATCGAAAAGAACATCCAGCTTGACTATTTCCCCTACCCGATGAGCGAGCACAACGTCTTCGGAGACTGGCGGGTACATCTTCATAATAAAATTACCGATTATTTCGAGGCGTGGCTGTAATATAAGCGGTAGGCTGTCTCCTCCGGGGCCCGTGGCCGCCCGTGGCCACGTGAACGGGAGGGGCCCACAAAGAAATGCCCGGTCAAAGCCGGGCATAATGCAGTGGGAGGGATGAGCGAAGCGAAGGCTTCCGGAGGAGAGCAGCCCGCCGCTCGTAACTATTTCAGCACGCCGAGTTCCTTTCCGACCTTGATGAAGGCCGCGATGGCCTTGTCGAGCTGGGGACGGGTGTGGGCGGCCGAGAGCTGCACGCGGATGCGGTCGAGGCCCTTGGGCACCACGGGATAGGTGAAGGAGGTGACGAAGATGTTCTCCTTTGCCATGGCCTTGGCGAATTTGCCCGCCAGGATGGGATCGTACAGCATCACGGCGCAGATGGCGCTCTGAGTGGGATGGATGTCGAAGCCGGCGGCCGTCATCTTGTCGCGGAAGTAGGCGACGTTCTCCTGCTGGCGGTCATGCAGTTCGCTGCTTTCCTCCATCATCTTGAACATCTCGATGCCTGCTGCGCAGATCATGGGCGGCAGCGAGTTGGAGAAGAGATACGGGCGGCTGCGCTGACGGAGCATGTCGATTATCTCCTTGCGGCCGGTGGTGAACCCGCCGACTGCGCCTCCGAAGCTCTTGCCCAGCGTGCCGGTGTGGATGTCGATGCGGCCGTAGAGCCCGAACTGCTCGGCCACGCCGTGGCCGGTGGGACCTACGACACCGGCGGAATGGCTTTCATCCACCATTACGAGGGCGTCGTACTTTTCGGCCAGGTCGCATATCTTGTCCATGGGGGCGACGTTGCCGTCCATGCTGAAGACACCGTCGGTGCAGATGATGCGGAAACGCTGCGCCTGGGCTTCCTTGAGCTTTTCCTCGAGGTCTGCCATGTCGGCGTTGTTGTAGCGATAACGCACGGCCTTGCAAAGCCTTACGCCGTCGATGATGGAGGCGTGGTTAAGGGCGTCGGAAATAATGGCGTCGTCTTTGGTGAGGAGCGGCTCGAATACGCCGCCGTTGGCGTCGAAGCAGGCGGCGTAGAGGATGGTGTCCTCGGTGTGGAAATACCTGCTGACGGCCTTTTCAAGCTCTTCGTGGAGATCGCACTTGCCGCAGATGAAGCGGACGCTGCTCATGCCGAAGCCGCGCTCGTCCATGGCCTTCTTGGCAGCCGCGATGAGGCGCGGATTGTCGGAAAGGCCGAGATAGTTGTTGGCGCAGAAGTTGAGCGCCTTGCTGCCGTCGGCAAGGGTTATTTCGGCGCCTTGCGGAGAGCAGATGGTACGCTCGTGTTTGTAAAGACCGGCTTCCTCGATGGACTTGAGTTCACCCTGGAGATATTCTTTGAATTTTCCGTACATTTTAAGAATTAGTTTTAGTTTTGTCACAAATTTAGTAAATTTGCTGAACAATTGAAACACTACAACTGATAATAAACCGACATTCCAAACATTTTGCAGGCGAAATGAAAAACGTTCTTGTAATCGGCTCAACGGGCCAGATTGGCTCCGAGCTTACAATGAAACTCAGGAATACGTATGACGGCTCCATAGTGGCCGGATACATTCCCGGTGCAGAACCCAAAGGCGAACTCCTGGAAAGCGGCCCGGCAGAAGTTGTCAACGTGCTGGACGGCAAGCAGATAGCCGAAGTGGTCAAGAAGTACCGGATCGATACGATCTACAATCTCGCCGCCCTCCTTTCCGCCGTGGCAGAAAGAAAGCCCCTGATGGCCTGGGACATAGGCCTTAACGGCCTCATCAATGTGCTCGAAGTCGCACGCGAGAACGGCTGCGCCGTATTCACTCCCAGTTCAATCGGCAGCTTCGGCCCCAGCACGCCCCACGACAACACCCCCCAGGACACCATCCAGAGGCCTACCAGCATGTACGGCGTAACCAAGGTGGCCACCGAACTCCTTTCCGACTATTACTTCCATAAATACGGCGTCGACACCCGTTCGGTGCGCTTCCCCGGCCTCATCTCCTACACTACCCTGCCGGGCGGCGGCACCACCGACTATGCCGTCGAAATCTACTACGCGGCCGTCAAGGGCGAAGAGTTCGTCTGCCCCATCGCAAAGGGCACTTTCATGGACATGATGTACATGCCCGACGCCCTCAAGGCAGCGGTCGACATCATGGAGGCCGATCCTTCAAAGCTGGTCCACCGCAACTCCTTCAACATAGCCAGCATGAGCTTCGCGCCCGAGCATGTCTATGCCGAGATATGCAAGACATATCCCGATTTCAAGATGCGCTATGAAGTGGATCCGGTCCGCCAGGCAATTGCCGACAGCTGGCCCGACAAGATGGACGACAGCTGCGCCCGCAAGGAATGGGGATGGTCCCCGCACTACGGCCTCGCCGGCATGTCGGCCGACATGATCAAGAACCTCAAAATCAAGCTGGGAGTAGAATAATACTGCCTAAACCCTACCGAGGCGCTGTTCCGCATAGTCGACGGTAAGACGGAAAGTCTTGCTCCGGCGGGACGGCGCCTCGAACATTGCGTCGGTCATTATCTGCTCACAGATGGACCTGAGTCCGCGGGCGCCGAGCTTCTTCTCCAGGGCGGTGTCCACTATGAGGTCGTAGACCCCGTCCTCGACGTCCAGCTTTATGCCGTCGAGCTCGAACAGCTTCGCATACTGCTTCATGATGGCGTTCTTCGGTTCCAGGAGGATACGCTTGAGGGCGTCCCTGTCGAGTTCGTCCAGATACGTGACGACCGGAAGGCGCCCTACGATTTCGGGGATCAGGCCGTATTTCTTGAGGTCCTGGGACTCGACGTACTGAAGCAGGTTGTCCTTGTCTATATTTTGCCTTTCGTTCGCCCCGAAACCGATTACCTGGGTGTTCAGGCGGGAGGCGATGCTGCGCTCGATTCCCTCGAAGGAACCGCCGCAGATGAACAGTATGTTCTGGGTGTTCACCTGGATGAACTGCTGCTCCGGGTGCTTGCGCCCGCCATAAGGCGGCACGTTGATGACGGAACCCTCGAGCAGCTTGAGGAGGGCCTGCTGGACCCCCTCGCCCGAAACGTCGCGGGTGATGGAGGGATTGTCGCTCTTGCGGGCGATCTTGTCTATCTCGTCGATGAAGACTATTCCCATCTCGGCGCGCGCCGGGTCGTAGTCGGTCTCCTGGAGCAGGCGCGAAAGGATGCTCTCGACGTCTTCGCCCACATAGCCTGCCTGGGTGAGGACTGTGGCGTCCACGATGGTGAACGGCACGTACAGCATTCTTGCTATAGTCTTGGCCAGCAAGGTTTTACCCGTACCGGTAGGACCGACCAGAAGGATGTTGCTCTTCTCCAGCTCCACGCCGTCGGAGGTCCCCTGGAGCACGTTGTTGATGATGCGCTTGTAGTGGTTGTAGACCGCTACGGAGAGAATCTTCTTGGCTCTGTCCTGGCCGATCACATACTGGTCGAGGAAGGCCTTTATCTGCTTTGGCTTGGGGACGTTAAGGGCTTCCGAGGATTTATTTTCCATCTTTTACGCGTTTTTTCAGGATGCTGTCCACCATGCCGTATTCCACGGCTTCGGCGGCGGTCATCCAATAGTCCCTGTCGGCGTCCTTGAACACCTTTTTGAAGGGCTGGCCGCTGTGGGCCGAGATGATTTCGTAGAGCTCGGTGCGGTATTTCTCGATCTCCTTCGCCGCGATGAGGATATCGGAAGCCTGCCCTTTGGCGCCGCCCAGCGGCTGATGTATCAGCACCCTGGAATGCGGCAGGGCGTGACGCTTCCCCTTTTCACCGGCGCACAGGAGCACGCTGCCCATGGAGGCGGCTATGCCCGTGCAGATGGTGGACACCGCCGGCTCTATGAGCTGCATGGTGTCGTAGATGCCGAGACCCGCCGAAACGCTGCCGCCGGGAGTATTGATATAGAGGGAGATATCCGCCTGGTCGGAGGATGCGAGATACAGCAGCTGAGCCTGCACTATATTGGCCACGTCGTCGTCGATGGGAGCTCCGAGGAAGATGATGCGGTCCATCATGAGCCTGCTGAATACGTCCATCCCGAGCACGTTGAGCTTGCGCTCCTCGATGATGGTGGGATTGACGTAGTCGGCATAGCGGCGGAGGGTGTTGGAGTTGACCCCCGCCGATGCGGCGAATTTTTCGAAATCTGTCATGGATTACCTGAGTTCGCGGAATTTCTCCGAGGTGATCTTCTTGGGGGTAAGGGTGACGAGTTCCCTGAGTTTCTCCATCACCTTCCTGTCTTCCACCTGTTCGGCGAGACGGTCGATCTGGCCGCGGTCTTCAAGCATCTGCTTGACGCTGCCGGCGATGATGTCCTCGGGGACATTGCCCATGCCGTACATCGCATACTGATAGGTTACGTATGCCTTGGCGGCCTCTTCAAGGTCGGCCTTCTCGATCTTGAAACCGAAGCTCTTCATGAATTCGCTGCGGACGAGCTGCCAGCGGAAATCAGCCAGGAAGCCGGGGAATTCCTTTTCGAGGTCTTCGGGCTTGACCTTCTCGTTGGTGGCCTGGAGCCAGCGCTTGAGGAAGGCCTCGGGGAGCTTGACGTCGGCCTTGTCCACGAAGTGCTTGCGGATGTCGGCACCGAGCCTCCAGTCGGATTCGCTCTTATACTGCGATTTGAGGCGCTCAGTGACCTCCTTGTCGATATCTTCGTCGGTCTTCTTTGCGTCCTTCTTCTCGGCGTAGTATTTCTTGAGGTTCTCCACCATTTCCTTCTTTTCCTTGACGGATACGGAAATGTTGTACTGGGGAATCTCGTCTTCCTTGCCGGCGCTCACCTTTATTTCGGGATATACGGCGATGTCGAAGATGAAGGTGAAATCGTTGCCGTCTTTCCATTCCACTTCGGGCTGCTTCTCGCTGCCGAGGGGCTCGCCCAGGACATGCAGCTTCTCTGCTTCGATAAAGTCTTCCAATCCCTTGGAAATGACCTGGTTGACCGATTCAACAAGGGCCTGCTCGCCGTAGATGCGGCGGATCATGCCCTCGGGCACCATTCCCTTGCGGAAGCCCTTTAGGTCGGCCGTGCGCCTGCGCTCCGCGAGTTTCTTGCGTTCAATCTCCGAATAATCATCCTTCTCCACCGTGAGCGTGAGCTCGAGGTTCAGGTCGTCAATCTTTTTCTTTTTTGTCTTCATTTTATGTGTATTTGTTATTTCTTTCTGTTGGGGTATGCTATCCGTTCGTGATACATCTGCGAAAGGTAGTTCTTGAGCACGTCCTTTATCTTGCCCATGTCCTTGATGGTGATTTCCGCATTGTCGAACTGCCCGTCCTCGGTCTTGGCTTCGACTATCCTTTCCACGAATTCGTCGAAGGCCTGCGGAGAATACTCCTTGAGGGTACGGGAAGCCGCCTCGATGCTGTCGCAGAGCATGAGGATGACCTGTTCGCGGGTACGCGGGCGCGGGCCGGGATACTGGAATTCCGGAGCGTTTGCGGGATCGCCGCCGTCATTGATGTACTGGGTATAGAAATAGCCTGTATGGGTGGTTCCCTGATGGGTCCTGATGAAATCTATGACTACTCCGGGAAGATGGTGCTTTTCCGCGAGCTCCACACCGTCCTGGACGTGCCTGATGACATCCTGGGCGCTCTGCAGGGCGGAAAGGCCGGCGTGATACCTGGGCGCGGAATTCTTCACGAGCGACTCGTTCTCCACGAAGCAGAGCGGATTCTGTATCTTGCCAATGTCGTGGTAAAGGGCACCCACGCGGACCAGCTGCACGTCCGCTCCGATGGCGCGGGCGCAGGCATCGGCCATGTTCATGACCTGCAGCGAATGCTGGAAGGTGCCGGGAGCCTTGGTTTCGAGTTCCTGGAGCACCACGTTGGAGGTGTCGGCAAGCTCTGTGAGCCTGAAGGGAGACACCAGGTTGAAGATGCGCTCGAACAGGTAGGTAAGCGGATATCCGGCCACCGGCAGCATTGCGGCTGCGAAGAGGTACACCGAGATGCGCAGCATTCCCCCGCCGGTGACGTCGGTCAGGCGGAAGCCCATGTACACCAGCATCATGACCGCATAGACTATGATGGCGTTCACGAACTGGAGCCAGCCCTTGTTGAAGTGGCGGAAGGTGTAGATGGATACGATTCCGGCGACGAGGAAGATGCTGAAGACCACCACCGCCGACTCGGAGTACAGCAGCAGCGGCAGAAGCGCCACGGTGTATACCATGTAGATGAGGGAGTCGTCGAAGAAGGGCTTGAGCAGCAGCACGCAGAGCGTGAACGGCACCATGTAGATGAGGCCGCTCTCGACCCTCGGGACGACTATGGCGGCGAGCATGGTCACGGTTGCGATGAGCACCAGATAGACATAGGAACTCCTGTTCCTGAAGAGCTCGCGGTCCGAGAACAGGATGGCGAGGAACAGCAGGGCGACAAGGGCGAGGGCAAGGATTATGTTGCCCATCCAGTACAGGAATTCCGGGCCCGTGGAGCCCATGTTGTTCTCGTATTCCTTCTTGTATGAATCGAGCATCTGCTCGATCTCGGGAGTGACTATCTCCCCGCGGGACACAATCAGCTGTCCGGCGCTCACGAAACCGATGGTCGGAGACACCGTTTTCGAGGTTTCGGCCTGGACCAGCTCGCTGATCTGGCGGTCGTAAATGAGGTTCGGGGTGATGAAATCGTAAATTCCGTTGCTGCGGAGCAGGGAATCGACGTTCACTCCGGGATTGGCGTTGGAAACTGAAGCCAGAAGGGCCAGGCGGGCATCCGAGAGCTTGTACACCTCGGTGGCCGGGCGCGACGTGGCGCGCTTGCCCCTCTGCACGTAGATTATTTCGGATGCATCGGCCCCCTCGACGGAAACGACACCGTCGTCCCCTACCACGCCCTTCTCGAAGATGTCGTTCATGGCGGCAACAATGGAGCTGCGCAGGCCCTCGGAGCCGGGCAGGTCGAGCCCTTCCACCGCCCGCAGGTTCTTGTTCTCTATCTCTGCGGAATAGCGGTAATAAGGGACGGTGGGGGTGGAACGGCCGGCCAGCTCGTCGAGGATCTCTTCGTCCGTCTTGAGAATGGGGAAATCGAAGGGAGCTATCAGCGTCTCGTACTTCCATGGCTGGCCCTTGCGGTAATCGTAGCCGAGCTTGGCGTTACGAGGCATGACCAGCACCAGCAGTACGAAGAGGACTGCAAGCGGGAGGGCGATCTGAAGTAATCTGTTGCGTGTCATGCGTCGATGTTGGCGTAATGTGCGTTCTCTTCGATGAACTGCCTGCGCGGCGGGACGTCGTCGCCCATGAGCATGCTGAAGGTGCGCTCGGCCTGGATGGCGTTGTCGATGGTGATCTTGCGCAGGCGCCTGTTGGCGGGGTTCATG
>JAFZLP010000074.1 GCA_017551405.1 Bacteroidales bacterium | reverse complement strand
TCGGCGTCACCGATGTACGGGAACAGTTTCTCCACCGGCACGTCCGGATTGATGACGAGTCCGGCCTTCATGCCGTGGGAGCGGATGTCGCGGAGAATAGCCTTTGTCTTGCGGCCGGCGGCCTCCAGATGGAAACTCATCATGTTCACCCCGCACGCAGCGCAGCGCTCCACCCATTTTTCGGGGTTGATGACCATGAAATGCGCGTCGCAGGGGATCTTTGCAGCCTTTGCCACCGCCTCCACCACAGAGAAGCCGAACGAAATGTTGGGCACGAAAGTGCCGTCCATGATGTCCAGGTGGATGATGTCGGCGTTCTTGTTGAGCATGGCGACATCCCTGCCGAGTTCAAGGAAGTCCGCGGAAAGTAAGGAAGGTGCTATCTGGAGCTTCATATCGGGATTATGAGAAGTTGATTACGATGTCGTCGAGCAGTTTCACGAACTTGTCCATGGAGGCGAGCTCGAGCTTTTCGCCGGGAGTGTGGACCCCGCGGAGAGTGGGACCGAAGCTGATCATGTCGAGCCCGGGGAATTTCTCGAGGAAAAGGCCGCATTCCAGCCCCGCATGGATGGCGAGCACAAGGGACTCTTGCCCGAAAAGCCTGCGGTATGAATTCCTGGTGACCTCGAGGATGTGCGAATCCAGGTTCGGGTTCCATCCGGGATATTTGCTGTAGGAAACGACCTCGGCGCCCTCCCTGTGGAAGGCGTCCGCCACTTCGGCAACAAGATCGTCGAGTTCGGCGACCACGCTGCTGCGCTGGCTGGTGACGACTTTTACCGTATGCCTGCAGCTCATGTCCACTGCCGCCAGATTGGTGGAAGTCTGCACGAGCCCTTCGATGTCCGGACTCATCTTTATAACCCCGTGGGGGCAGTTAGTCAGGGCACGCAGGAGCGCCGCCGCGTCTTCGTCGCGGAGAGGCTTCTCGTTGAAGCCGCTCCTCCTTGAGGTGAAGCACAGGGCCGGCTCGGTGGCGGCATATTCAGCCTTGACTTTCTCTCCGAATTCGGCGAAACGCTTCTTGGTTGCCGCGGTGTCGGGAACTATTATGGAGGCCCTGGCCTCGCGCGCGATGGCATTGTGCTTTCCGCCGCCAGCCAGGATTACCAGCTGCAGGCCGCTCTGCCCGAGCTCTCCGAGGAGGAATTGCGCAAGGGCGCGGACCGTGTTCAGGCGGCCTTTGTTGATGTCGTCGCCGCTGTGGCCGCCCACGCCTCCGGAGATGCGCAGGTCAAGCCTCTCCCAGCCAGGCTGGAACTCGCCCGTTTCGTAACGGAAGAAGGCGTCGGTGTTCTCGCCTCCGGCGCAGCCTATGAACAGCTGCCCTTCGTCTTCAGAGTCGAGGTTGATGAGGGTTTTTCCAGTGAAAAAGCCGGCCTCCATGGCATTGGCGCCGTCCATGCCGGTCTCTTCGCTGATGGTGAAGACCGCTTCGATGCGCCCGGTAGGATCCTTGCTTTCGAGCAGGGCCAGACAGGCCGCGATGCCGATTCCGTCGTCTGCCCCCAGCGTGGTGTTTTCCGCCACCATCCAGCCGTCTTTGATAACATATGGAATGGGGTCCTTTTCGAAGTTGAAGGGGAAAGCGGCCAGCTTCTCACAGACCATGTCCTGATGGGCCTGGAGCACGATTGCCGGCACTTTCTCCTTGCCGGGAGCGGCTTCCCTGATGATGCAGACGTTGCCGGTGGCGTCGCGCCTGTATTCGAGCCCGTGTTCATCGGCCCAGGAACAGAGATAATCGGTCATCGGCCCTTCGTTGCCGGAACCTCTTGGAATAGTGGTAATCTTCTTGAAGATTTCAAGAACCTGCTCTGCTGTCATGTCTTAGCGTGTATTGGTTATTGGCGTACTTGCCTTGCAAGCATATTCTCTATGCTTGAAACGTCTCTCTTGAAACGGCGGTCGGTTGCGCAGAGGTCGCTGACAGTGGTGCATGCGTGAAGCACCGTTGCATGGTCTTTGCCGCCGGTCTCGCTGCCTATGGTAGCAAGGGAGACGTTGCTGATGAGCTTGCGGCAGAGGAACATGCTGATCTGGCGGGCCTGGACTATCTGGCGCTTGCGCGTGGTGCTGACGAGGCTTTCCCTGCTGATTCCGAAGTAGTCGCACACGATGCTCTGGACCTTGTCGATGGTGAGGGTGCCGTTTTCTTCCCCGACAATCTTTTCGGTGATGGATGCGGCCTGCTGCACGGTGACCTCGCTGCGCGAAATGGTGGCGTTGGCCATGACCGAGATGAGGGTGCCCTCCAGCTCGCGGAAATTGGTTTTGATGCGGGTGGCGAGATACTCCAGAACATCGTCCGACACGGACACGCCCTCGCGGAAGGCACGGGCCTTCAGCATGGCGAGACGGGTTTCATAATCGGGCGGGGTAAGCTCCGCCGAAAGGCCCCATTTGAAGCGGGACAGCAGCCTTTCCTCGAAGTTCTGGAGATCCACCGGCGCCCTGTCGGAGGTGAGAATGAGCTGTTTGCCGTTCTGGTGCAGGTGGTTGAATATGTTGAAGAAGGCGTTCTGGTTGCCCGGACCCACCATATCCTGGATATCGTCCAGGATAAGGATGTCCATCTTCATGTAATAGGCGAGGAAGTCGGTGAGCTTGTTGCCCCGGATGGCGTCCATGTACTGGGTTTTGAACTCGTTGCCCGTGACATAGAGCACGATGAGCTCGGGGAAGCGCTTTTTGATTTCGAGGCCGGAGGCCTGGGCGAGATGGGTTTTGCCGAGACCGGGACCGCCGAAGATGAACAGCGGATTGAACGGGGTTTTGCCAGGAGCCTTGGCGATGTTCTGCACGGCATTGACTGCCAGACGGTTGCAATCCCCTACCACCAGATTCTCGAAATTGTAGACGGGATTCAGACGCGGGTTGACCTGGATGCGGGTGATGCCGGGATATACGAACGGACCGGGATTGCCCGAGGGCTGCCAGGTGTTGACGCTGATGGACTTGTTGGTGGGGGCGTCGCCGGGACCCTGCGGGAAGGTCATGGGCTGCTGGTTGCGGACGGGCCTGATGGTGTAGACCAGACGGGCGCCCGCGCCGATTTCTTTTTTGAGTGCGGCCTTTATGACGTCGATGAATGCGCTTTCGAGATATTCGCAGAAGAACTCCGACGGAACCTCCACGGTGAGCGTGGATTCCACGAGCGAAACGGGCCTGATTTTCTTGAACCAGGTCTCAAACTGCTGAGGCTCAACCACCTGCTCGATAAAGCGCAGGCAGCTGTTCCAGCTTTCTATGTGTTTGCCGATTTCGGTCATGAACAATTCGGGTCTTCTTCGGGTGCAAAGATGGTGAAAAATATGTTGAAAAAATTTTTTTTAACTATTGTTTATTATTTTTTTTCGTTGTAAATAATGGAAAGGTGAACCGCATTAATTTTATTTTTTACCCCATTGAAAATCAAAGACTTAGACACACGACAACGTTCTAAGTCTTTGACATGCAATATGTTTATTATTTAGAGTAATTCCAAAAAAGGAAAATGGTTTTTTATGTAATTTAACGGGCCCTGAAAAAGAAAAAACCAGTTCCTGCAGATTTTATTTAAGCGGACTTGTCGCCCCGTCTTTTATCTGCACCATGAAGCTCGCCGGATACTCCTTTTTTATAGCCGCGTTGTTCTTCCGCGCCTCTTCAGCCGAAGAGCTCACGCCTATTATATATTTGTAAAGGTTTCCGATCTTGACTACCTGCGGTTTCCAGCCGAGGAATCGTTTGTCGGAGGAGTCGATCGCCTTGGACGTGGCGAAAATCTGAGTGCCGTAGAGGACGCCGGAAACGTCGGCTGATTTACTGCCGCTTTCCCTGGCGGTTTCCTGTTTGGTTTCCTTGGCGCTGCCTTTGGGATCGGCCGGTGCGCTGTCGCCGTCCCTGTCCAGCCCGAGAGAACTGTCGTACAGCTGTTTATAGTCCCTGAATGCACCCAGGAGGCGCTTTGCCAGTTCCGCCCGCTTTTCTTCCTGCCTGAGGGCGGAAAGGTCGGTGTCGTTGGAAATGAAGCCGAGCTCCACCAGTACCGCCGGCATGGAAGTGCGCCAGAGCACGTAGAACGGGTTCTGCCTGATGCCCTTGTCGGATTTGATGGGCCCGCCCTTGAGCTTCTCGGAGATAATGCTGGCCAGCAGCAGGCTCTGCTCCAGGTTGGAATTCTGCATCAGCGACATGAATATGTAGGATTCCGGATCGGACGGGTTAAAGCCCTGATAATGAGTCTGATAATCGTCTTCCAGAAGAATCACGGAGTTCTCCCTCTTGACTATGTCCATGTTTTCCGCGAACAAATCCCGGTTCTTCTGCGAAGATTGGCCCAGAATATGCACGGAATAACCGTTAGGCGAGGTGCTGCTGCTCGCGTTGATATGCAGCGAGATGAACAGGTTGGCGTTCGACCGGTTCGCGATGTCCGCCCTTCCGCGCAGTTCCACGAACTCGTCGGTGCTGCGGGTGAGGATGACGTTGACGTCGGGGAATTCCGCCTTGATGAGGTCCGAGAATTTGGTGGCGATATCGAGGGTGAGGGTTTTCTCGTATGTCTTCTTGTCTTTGCTGACGCAGCCCGGATCCTTGCCTCCGTGCCCGGCGTCGATTACGACCGTGCCGAGCCGCAGGCCGTCTGCGTAGGCACTCGCAGAAAAGGCGACGGAAAGCAGCAGCGACAGGATTATGCGGATTGTGTGTTTCACAAATTTGTGTTAATTTTGCAAGATTAGTTTATAACTCTTCGCAAAGATAGAAAAAAATTGCATTTGAGGAAAATCGAATATCTCATAGCCCTGATGCTTCTCGCCTGCCTTGGCCTGACCGAGGCCCGGGCGCAGCGTCCGCGTCGCGGCCAGAATACCGATTTTTCATCGCAAATAGCTGTAAAGAAGGTAGTTGAGCCCGACTCCGTCCAGCTGGCCCGCCGCGATTCACTGCACAGGGCCGACTCCCTGTTCACCGCCGATTCCCTGTCGCTGATGGAGCAGACCTCCCTCAGCCAGCCGGCCTTCTCCACTGCAAGGGACTCCGTGGTCGAAGTCTTTTCCGACGGCAAGCGGCTCATTTACTATTACGGCGATGTAAGCGTCAAATACGGGGACATGTCGCTCACAGCAGAGCGTATGGAATACGACATGAGCACCGGCACGGTGCATGCTTTCGGCGTCCTGGACACGCTCACCGGCGAATGGAAAGGCCAGCCCGAAATGAAACAGGGCAACAAGACCTACAACATGGAGGATCTGCGCTACAACTTCAACACCCGCAAGGCACGCATCACCAACATGACCACCAAAGAGGACGACGGCCTCCTTCACGGTCAGAGCATCAAGATGCAGGCAGATAACTCCATCAGCATATCGCACGGCCGCTACACCGTCTGCGATGCCGAGGAACCCCATTATTATCTCAAGCTGCTGAACGCCAAGGTGGTTACAAAACCCTCCCAGAAGATAGTGTTCGGACCGGCCAACCTGGTGGTCGCAGACGTCAACATTCCATTTATTGGCCTTCCATACGGTTTTGTGCCCAAACGCCCGCAGAGGGCCACCGGCATGCTGATGCCCTCGTTCGGACAGGAGACCGCCCGAGGCTTTTACATGCGAGACGCCGGAATGTACTTCGTTTTCGGCGATTATTTCGACCTCTCGCTCACCGGAGACGTCTACTCGCTGGGGTCGTGGGCGCTTGACCTCAACTCCCGCTACCGCGTCAATTACAAGTTCAACGGAAGCCTGTCACTCACCTATTCCGACGACAAGACCGGCGAGAAGGGCAGCGCCGACTTCAACGAAACCAAGAACTTCGGTTTCAGGTGGTCGCATTCCCAGGATCCCAAATCACATCCCGGGACCACATTCAGCGCGTCAGTGAACTTCTCCAGCCCTTCCAACAGCAAGTATAACTCCCATTCAGTCAACGAAGCGCTGCAGAACCAGGTGTCTTCCTCGATTTCATGGGGGCGCAACTTCAACGGCAAGGCCAACCTCACCGTAAACGCCCTGCATTCCCAGAATTCCCGCGACTCCTCGTACACCTTCACCCTGCCGAGCGTCAACTTCAGCGTCAGCACCTTCTATCCCTTCAAGCGCAAGAACCGCGTCGGCAAGGAGAGATTCTACGAGAAGATATCCTTCGGCTACAGCATGGCCCTCCAGAACAAGATAGGCTTCAAGGCCTCCCAGTTCCTGGAGGACGGTTTCTTCGACCGTTTCAAGAACGGCATGACGCATAATTTCAACATCGGCCTTCCCAGCTTCACGCTGTTCCGTTACCTGAACTTCTCCCCTTCCGTATCGTACGGGCAGAACTGGTTCTTCCGCACTACCGACTATGTCTTCAATCCCGAGACCAACTCGGTGGAGGCACAGGAAAGCGCGCAGTTCTCGAGGTTCGGCATAACGCAGACCTACAGCGGCTCCATTTCGATGAGCACCCGTATCTACGGCACCTTCAACTTCAGGGGCTACCACAAGCTGCAGGCAATCCGCCACGTCATCTCCCCCTCCGTCTCGATGTCATTCACGCCCAACCTGGCCACCCACATGAACGGTTACCGAACCCTCGTGTACGTCGACACCCTCGGAGTGGAAAAGCAGTACGAATACAACCGTTACTCCGGGCAGCTCAACTCTCCCCCGGGACGGGGCCGCAGCGCCACCATGAGCTGGAGCATTGGCAACAACCTGGAAGCCAAGCTGAGGGATTTCGCCGACACTACCGGCACCGGCACCAAGAAACTTAAGCTCATAGACCAGTTCAATATCAGGAGCGGCTATAATTTCCTCGCCGACTCCCTCAAGATGAACACCGTGTCCATGAATGTGAGCACCACCCTGTTCAATAAGGTCAACATCAGCGCATCGGCAAACTTCGACCCTTATGCCCTCAGCGACAAGGGAACGAGAATCGACAAATTCGCAATACTTCAGAAGCAGGGCCTCGCCCGTTTCACAAACGCATCGGCGTCCCTGTCCTACTCCATCTCCGGAGAAGGCAAGATGGAAGGCAACGATGGTAGCGGCGGCACGGGAAGCGCAGGTGGAGAAAGAACTGCCGGAGGCGTCAGGGGCGCGGCCAGCAGCTATATCCGCAATTACACCCACCCCATCACCGGCGAATACATTCCCGGCGGATGGGTGTATTACACCAACCCCAACGTTCCATGGAGCGTAAGCTTCAGCTACTCCTTCAGCTGCAACAGGAGTTTCGTCCTGAACAAGGACACCAAGCTCCTCGATAAGAAGGACAACATCACCCAGACGCTCAATGTCAACGGCAACATCAAGCTCACGCCCAGGCTCAGCATGAACGCCACTTCCGGCTTTGACCTCCAGGCGATGAAGATCACCACCACGCAGCTGTCCGCCACGTACGACCTGCACTGCTTCACCATGAGCGTTTCGTGGGTTCCCACCGGCCAGTGGCAGAGCTACAACTTCCTGTTCCGCGCCAACGCCTCGGCCCTGGCCGACCTGCTGCGCTTCAAGAAGAGCTCCAGCTACTGGGACAATTAAACCATTGACTGTCAATTATGAACGAAGATAAGAAAACCTTAAGCGGGAAATTGCGTCAGTTCTGGCGCGTCCTCACCTACATGGGCAATGAAATAGATACCGACGGCGCCGAAGTCAGCATCCGTGAAGACATCTATTTCAGGGGTTCCAAGGTCTGGATTCTGGCATGTTCAATCATCATAGCCTCTGTCGGCCTCAACATCAACTCCATTCCGGTCATTATCGGCGCCATGCTCATCTCGCCGCTCATGGGACCTATTCTGGGCATGGGCATGTCCCTGGGAATCAACGATTCCAGACTGCTTGGGGAGGCCATCCGCAATTTCCTCGTCATGGTGGCGGTGAGCCTGCTCGTGGCCTCGCTGTATTTCCTTGTGACTCCGCTCGACTATGCCAATCCCACCGAGCTTGAGGCCCGCACCAGTCCCACCATCTTCGACGTGTTCATAGCCTTCTTCGGCGGTGCCGCGGGCATGATAGAGAACAGCCGCAAGGGGCACGGCACCGTCCTTTCGGGCGTAGCCATCGCCACGGCCCTCATGCCTCCCCTCTGCACCGCCGGTTACGGCCTGGCCAACGGCAATTTCCATTTCTTCGGCGGCGCCATGCTGCTGTTCGTCATCAATACGGTGTTCATAATGCTGGCGTCTTATCTCGTCGTGGGGCTGCTCAAATTCAACAAGAAATACGAAAACAGTCCTTCGAACAGGCGCTTCCGCACGATATCCTCATTCCTCGTGGTGATTATCCTCGGAGCCAGCGTCTTTTCCGCCGTAATGATGATTCGCAGCAACCGCACCCAGCGCGACCTGCAGGGATTCATAGAGGAGAACAAGACCTTCGGATCTTCCTACATCTACGATTACAAGCTTATCGGAGAGAAGGGCAAGACCGCGGAAGTCTATTTTGCCGGAGACCTTTCTGAAAGCGAAATGGAACTTCTCCGCGCATCGGCGAAGCGCCATAACCTCGACCCCGAAAAACTGGAAATAAAAGTCAACGCATTCGGCAGCAAGACCGACTATATCCTCAATAACATATATGAGCGGGCAGATACCGAACTCGCGGCCAAAGACCAGAAAATCAATCAGTTGGAAGAGGAGCTTGCAGGCCTGAAGGGCAGCTCCATCCCCTATTCCCAGATTGCCCGCGAGGTGCAGTACAAATATCCCGACGTCCGGGAGATATCCATCTCACGCGGCTACAAGGTTTCGGTCGACAGCCTCACCGAGGCCCCCTGCATCAACGCGATAGTCTCCACCGCCGGCGAGCCGCTTTCCTCTTCCGAAATGGAGGAAATGCAGCACTGGTTCAGGATCAGGCTGAACGACACTACGGTTGTTGTAAGGCAGCAGGAGCAGTAGGCCGCGGGCCGGGTTCAGTACCCCAGCTCCTTCATCGCCAGCCTGAAATTCTCTATGAGAGCGTTCGAGCTGAGGGTGGCGCCGGTGACGGCATCCACCTCGGCCTTAGCCGCATCCTTGAGCCTGAGCCCTATCCAGTTGGGCGTGATGATGCCGTAAACCCTTTTGATGAAGCGCGGGGTTTCCGAATTTTCGCCGAGCACTATGTCTGCGACGCGGCCCTTTACCACATATACCTGGATGGGAACCTGCCCGCGGTAGCCGATAATTCCCTCCCCGGGCACGGTGGTGTCCACAACGAGGGTGTCACCCTTTTCGGAGACATAGGGAGAATCGACTTTCGGGTTAGTGTTGCCGCAACCGGCTACAGCCAGGCCTAAGGCCAGAATAATAAACAGCAGGCTTTTTTTCATTACGGTGCGAAGGTACGAAAATAATTGCTATATTTGCACTGTACTTCTTCCGGGTACCTTTGCAGCGATTGCTGCTCCCTTTTAATCAAAAAACATATTTCCCAATGCCACACAGCCTTTTTGAGCTGAACAAGATGGACAGAGCCGGGCTCGAAGCCATCGCTAACGATCTCCAGATAAAGAAAATCCATATCCTCGACGACGAGAACCTGGCGTATGCCATTCTCGACGAGGAAGCCAAGGCCGCATCTCTCAAGCCTGAGCCCAAGGCAAAGGCGCGCAGGGGCCGTCCCAAGAAGGCCGAAACTCCCGCGCAGGAGGCCGAACCCGAAAACAAACCCGAAAAGAAATCCGAAAAGCAGCCTTCCAAAAAGGCCGTGAAGGAAGAAAAACCCGCCGAGGAGCAGAAGGCTCCCGAAGCGGCTCCCGCAAAAAAGCGCGGACGCCCCAAGAAGGAGGCCGCCGCAAAGCAGGAGCCCAAGCCGGCAGCTGAAAAGCAGGAACCCGCGGAGAAACCCCGCGACATCCAGCAGCACGAGCAGGAAACCCGCCAGGCGGCCCGCCAGCAGCTAGACGATGCCCGCAACGAGTATCTCAAGCCCCGCGTCCAGCAGCAGAATCAGCAGAACCAGAATCAGAACCAGAACCAGCATCATCAGCAGCAGCCCAAGCCTCAGAAACCGCGCGTCCCCGAGTTCGAGGGCACGGTGGAGGCTACCGGAGTGCTCGAGGTGATGCCCGACGGTTACGGTTTCCTCCGCTCTTCCGACTACAATTACCTGAACTCCCCCGACGACATTTACGTCTCGCAGCAGCAGATCAAGCAGAACGCGCTCAAGAACGGCGACACCGTCACCGGCGAAATCCGTCCCCCGCGCGAAGGCGACAAGTACTTCCCGCTGGTCAAGATCAAGCTCGTCAACGGCCGCCAGCCCGAATTCATCAGGGACCGCGTCCCCTTCGATTTCCTCACCCCCCTCTTCCCCGAAGAGAAGTTCAACCTCACCGGCAACGGCCATTCCGCCGACACTTCCTGCCGCATCGTGGACATGTTCTCGCCCATAGGCAAAGGCCAGCGCGGCCTTATCGTGTCGCAGCCCAAGACAGGTAAGACCATGCTGCTCAAGAGCATAGCCAATGCAATCGCAGACAATCACCCCGAGGTATACGAGATTGTGCTCCTCATCGACGAGCGTCCCGAGGAAGTCACCGACATGCAGCGCAGCGTCAAGGCCGAGGTTATCGCCTCCACCTTCGACGAACCGGCCGAAAAGCATGTGAAAGTGGCCAACATGGTGCTGGAAAAGGCCCGCAGGCTGGTCGAATGCGGTCATGACGTAGTCATCCTCCTCGACTCCATCACCCGCCTCGCGCGTGCCTACAACACGGTGCAGCCGGCATCCGGAAAGGTGCTCACCGGCGGTGTCGACGCCAACGCCCTGCAGAAGCCCAAGCGCTTCTTCGGCGCGGCGCGCAACGTGGAAGGCGGAGGTTCGCTCACCATCCTTGCCACCGCCCTTACCGAGACAGGCTCCAAGATGGACGACGTCATCTTCGAGGAATTCAAGGGCACCGGCAACATGGAGCTCCAGCTCGACCGCAACCTTTCCAACAGGCGCATCTTCCCGTCCGTGAACGTGATTCTCTCCGGCACCCGCCGCGACGACCTCCTCATCCCGAAGGACAGGCAGCAGCGCATCTGGATCCTCCGCAAGCTTCTCGCCGACATGAACCCCATCGAAGCCATGAATTTCATGCTTCAGCTCATGGACGAGTACAAGACCAACGGAGACCTCCTCGACAACATGAGCAAGGTGTCTCCCAGGGAGGCCAAGTATTACGACTGATTAAAGTATAGTCAGGTATTTTTCGACGGGGATTCCTTTATAGGGGTCCCCGGCGTCTTTATTGAGGCGGATGAGATTGTAAACTCCGTCCACCGCCTTGCGGGTGGCGGGCTCGAGGCCCTCCCCCTTGAGGATGTGGCCGATGAGGATGGCGGAGAAGAGGTCGCCCGTTCCGGAGAAGAACAGCGGCAGCTCTTCGTAATTGATAATGAAGTATTTGCCGTCCGCGGCATTGTACCCCGCCACGGAAGGCACGCCGTCCACCTTCATGCTTGTGATCAGGACGGACTTGGCCCCGAAGCGGCGGATGGCGTCCAGCATGGTGCGGGCTTCCGAAAGGCTCACCCCTTCCTCCTTATAGGGCATGTCGACGAGTAGGCAGGCTTCGGTGTAGTTGGGGAAGCAGATGTCGGCCACGCGGAGCATTTCCCGCATATTGTCGACTATGGTCGCGGGAAGGCCCTTGTACATCTCTCCGAGGTCTCCCATTATGGGATCCACGAACACCCGGGCGCCGGAAGCGGCCTGCGCGGCACAGAATTTTGAAATGAGTTCCGCCTGCTCGGCAGAAGGGATGAAGCCGGTGGCGATGGCGCTGAAGCCGAAGCCCAGTTTTTCCCATATCGGGAAAGTCTGACGAAGGTATTCCGTAGTGTCCAGCATGGCATACTGGCCATAACCGAAATTATTGGAGACCAATGAAGTAGGCAGGTTATAAGTGGAAAAACCCATATACGCAAGAATGGGAGACATGGCCGTGCTGGCAATTGTTCCCATTCCTACAACGTCGCTTACAAGCAGGATATTCTGATTTTCATTCATGGCACAAATATAGTCAGAATTCCGCATCGATGACACTGTGATCATCCTCTGTCTGCGACAGGCGTCCCTCCTCCCTGATGGAGTCTTCGAATCCGACGAGGGCGGCGAAAGGCGCGAACTGGGCGGCACGCTGCATCATGGTCATCTTCGGGTGATTCGGGGAGACGTGATGGGGCATGTCGATTATTTCGGAGTATCTGTTCTCTTTCATTCCTTGTGTCCTCCTATCTGCGCGTTCCGCACCCGGGCGGTGGCGCCGTCTTCGAAATTGATCCCCTTCAGAATCGAATTCTTTCCGTATTTCCGCTTGATTTCCAGCACGGTTTCCTGCAGCACGTGCTCCCTGCCCAGCTTCTCTTCCCGTTCCTCCTCTTCTTTTTTCTGCGCCTCGTAGTCGGTGAAGAGGTCGAGCTGGAGCGGAGCCTTTTTCCGCGCCTCGATTTCACTTACCATATGATTGGCTGTCAATGAGATACGTCTTATCAGCAGCTCTTTCCCGACCTGCTCGTCGTATACTTTCATGACCGCCTCCGTAATAAGCCTGGACGATGAGACAGCCCTTTTGAGATTCGCCGTACCGTGGACATGGGCGGGAACCGGACGGCCGTACCAGTCTTTGGAGACAGCCCCCTTGTAGCGCTTGCGGATGGCGGGGTCGGAAAGGCTTGCGGTGTCGTAACCGATCCAGAGCACGAACTGGCTGCTGACCATTCCCCGGTCCACAAGCTGGAGCGCAAGGGCGTCCGCCATCTCCTTGACGACGACGCGGCACCTTTCGAAGCTGTAGGGTTCGGTGAGCACCTGCCCGTTGCTGATGGAGCTGAACTCCGGCTTGTACGCCTTGATGTATTCCATGGTGCAGGGCTCCCAGCCCCAGGCGTGGTCGATGAGCAGCTCGGCGTTGATCCCGAACTGCTTGTACAGGTATTCCTCGCTGTCCAGCGACATCCGGGCGATGTCCCCCATGGTCCGGATTCCCATTCCGGCCAGACGCGCGGCAATTCCGTGGCCCACGCGCCAGAAGTCGGTGATGGGCTCGTGGTCCCACAGAAGCCTCCGGTACGACATTTCATCCAGCTCGGCTATCCTCACCCCGTCCCGGTCGGGCGTCATGTGCTTGGCCACGATATCCATCGCGATCTTGCAGAGATACATGTTGGTGCCTATCCCCGCGGTGGCGGTTATCCCGGTCTGCTCCAGCACGTCGCGAATCATCTTCATGGCCAGCTCGTGCGCGCTCATTTTGTATGTATCCAGGTAGGCTGTGGCGTCGATGAACACCTCGTCTATGGAGTACACGTGGATGTCTTCCGGAGCGATGTATTTGAGATAGATGCCGTAGATGCGCGTGCTGGTGCGGATGTAGTGCGACATGCGCGGAGTCGCGGTTATATAGTCCACTTCCAGCTCCGGATGCGCCTTCAGGGCCAGGTCGTCGGCGGATTTGCCGGTGAAGCGGCGGTACGGCGCGGCCCGGCGCCTTTCCGCATTCACGGAGCGCAGTTTCTCGTTGACTTCGAACAGGCGCGGCCTGCCGGGGATGCCATAAGCCTTGAGCGACGGGGATACGGCCAGGCAGATGGTCTTTTCGGTCCTGCTCAGGTCGGCCACGACCAGATTGGTGGTGAGCGGGTCGAGCCCCCTCTCCACGCATTCCACCGAAGCGTAGAACGACTTCAGGTCAATGGCGATGTAGCTGCGCACGTCAGTCGGAAGTGAGCTTGCGGTACTTCATCCGCTTCGGTTCCTCCTGCCCCAGGCGCTGGAGCTTGTTCTGCTCGTATTCTGAGTAGGAGCCTTCGAAATAATAGACGTTGGAGTCGCCCTCGAAGGCCAGTATGTGCGTGCAGATGCGGTCCAGGAACCAGCGGTCGTGGCTGATCACGACGGCGCAGCCGGCGAAATCGTCCAGGGCCTCCTCCAGGGCTCGGAGGGTGTTGACGTCGATGTCGTTGGTGGGCTCGTCCAGCAGGAGCACGTTGCCCTCCTCTTTGAGCGCGAGGGCGAGCTGGAGGCGGTTCCTTTCGCCGCCCGAGAGGGCGCCGCAGAGTTTCTGCTGGTCGGCGCCGGAGAAGTTGAACCTGGCCAGGTAGGCCCTGGCGTTGATGTCGCGTCCGCCCATGCGGATGAACTCGTTTCCGCCGGAGATTACGTCGTAGATGCTCTTTTCGGGATCGATGCCGGCATGCTGCTGGTCCACGTAGGCGAGCTTGACCGTATCGCCCACTTCGAAGGTGCCGGAATCGGGCTTCTCAAGCCCCATAATAAGCCGGAACAAAGTTGTTTTACCCGCTCCGTTAGGGCCAATTACGCCAACAATACCGTTAGGCGGAAGCACGAAGTTAAGATCGTCGTAAAGGAGCTTGTCGCCGTAGGCCTTGGACACGTGGGAGGCCTCGATCACCTTGTTTCCGAGGCGCGGTCCGTTGGGGATGAATATCTCGAGCTTCTCCTCCTTTTCCTTCACGCCCTCTTCGAGCAGCTTGTTGTAGCTGTTGAGTCGGGCCTTGCCCTTGGCCTGCCTGGCCTTGGGCGCCATGTGTATCCATTCCAGCTCCCGCTGGAGGGTCTTGGCGCGTTTGCTGGCAGTCTTCTCCTCCAGGGCGAGGCGCTTTGTCTTCTGGTCGAGCCAGCTGGAGTAGTTCCCCTTCCAGGGGATGCCTTCGCCGCGGTCAAGTTCCAGGATCCAGCCGGCCACGTGGTCGAGGAAGTAACGGTCGTGGGTAACGGCTATCACCGTGCCCTCATATTGCTGCAGATGCTGCTCGAGCCAGTCGATGGACTCGGCGTCAAGATGGTTGGTGGGCTCGTCGAGCAGGAGTACGTCGGGCTTCTGCAGGAGCAGGCGGCAGAGCGCCACGCGGCGGCGTTCTCCCCCGCTCAGGCAGGAGGCAAGCTGGTCGTCCGGCGGACAGCGGAGGGCGTCCATGGCCCTTTCCAGCTTGGAATCGAGGCTCCAGGCATCGCAGGCGTCGATCTTGGTCTGCACCTCGGCCTGGCGCTCCATGAGAGCGTTCATCTTGTCCTGGTCTTCGTAATACTCGGGCAGCCCGAACTTCAGGTTTATGTCTTCATATTCCTTCAGCAGTTCAACCTGCTCCATGACGCCTTCCTGAACTATTTCCTTCACGGTTTTTTCGGGATCGAGGTACGGATCCTGCTCCAGGTAGCCGACGGAATAGCCCGGGGCGAACACCACCTCTCCTTTGTACTGCTTGTCTATGCCGGCGATTATCTTCATGAGCGTCGACTTTCCCGCTCCGTTCAGGCCGATGATGCCGATCTTGGCACCATAGAAGAAGGAGAGATAGATGTTCTTGAGCAACTGCCTGTTGTTCTGGGGGATGGTCTTGCTCACGCCAACCATCGAGAAAATGATTTTCTGGTCGTTCGGGTCCATGTGCGGAATTGAATTGTTCGTGCTCTGCAAGATAAGCATTTTTGGGCGCATTTCCGAGTGTCGCGGAAAATCATTATATTTGGGAAAGAATAACACAAACGAAAATCACATACATACCATGGGTCAATCAAGAAGAGACTTCCTCAGGAAAGCCGGACTCGGAATCGCGGGGCTCACAATCCTTCCGCGCAGCGTGTTCGGCAAGATGGGAGAGCCGGGCAGCACCCGCGTGGCTCCCAGCGACCAGCTTACTCGCGGCATCATAGGCGTCGGCGGCATAGGCATGTCGGGGCTTCACTTCGCCAGCGATGAAAAATGCCGTCTCGTCGCGGTATGCGACGTGGATGCGAACCATCTCAACCGCGCCCTCGAGGCCGGGCAGACCAGATTCGGGACCAAGCTTCAGGCCTACACCGACTGGCGCGACCTGGTCCACGACGCCAACGTCGACATCGTCCACATCGCCACTCCCTCCCACTGGCACGGAATAATGGCCGTGGAGGCCGCCAGGGCGGGCAAGGACATCTTCTGTGAAAAGCCCATGACCCGCACCATAGGCGAAGGCAAGAAGGTGGTCGACGCCGTTAACAAATACGGCAGGATCTTCCGCCTCGACACCTGGTTCCGCTTCAAAGACACATTCTACGGCCTCGGAACAACGGTCGAGCCCCTCAAGAAGCTGGTGGACAGCGGCCTTCTCGGCTGGCCGCTCACCGTCAGGATTTCCGGAGCCACAGGCTTCGCCTGGAAGTTCTACTGGACCGGAAAGGAAAACCTGGTTCCCGAGCCCGTCCCGCAGGAACTCGACTACGACATGTGGCTCGGCCCGGCGCCCGAAAAGCCCTATCATCCGCATCGCGTGCACCAGACCTTCCGCGGCTATTGGGACTACGAGTCCGGCGGCCTCGGAGACATGGGCCAGCATTACATCGACCCGGTCCAGTACATCCTCGGCAAGGACAATGACTTCCCCGTCAAGGTGGAGGTGGATGCGCCGCAACAGCATCCCGACGCCGTCGGAATCTGGCGCAGCATTACCTACACCTACGCCGACGGCTGCAAAATCATCCTCGAAGGCGAAGGATTCGAGAGCGAGGGCAAGGTCCCGTATCTCGAAGGCCCCCTCGGAAAGGTGTACAAGGGCTTCGAATGCACCATTCCCAACGTGATGGACGTCATCAACGAACTGCCCGATCCCGCTCCCCGACACACCGACTTTCTCGAGTGCGTCAAAGACCGCCAGCATTTCGCCCTGGACGAAATAATCGGTTACCACAGCGCCACCGTGGTCAACATGGGTGCATGCGCTCTCAGGCTCAACCGCACTCTCAATTTCGACCCGGTCAAACAGCGTTTCATCGGCGACGACGCAGCCAACCTGCTCATCGACCAGCCTATGAGAGCCCCCTGGGCATCAATGATTTAAATCCGCCAAGCCATGAAAAGAACATTGACAGTCATAGTATTAGCCGCCGCGTTCCTCCAG